>JASFGN010000476.1:0-3723 GCA_050123735.1 Desulfobacterales bacterium
GTAAAGTTATCCCAAAATTTGGGTTCGCTGCAGCCGATGCACGGTGCACCCGCTTCGACCGGCCAGCTGGTGCCGGCATTGAATTTGGCCACCGGGCAGTTGTTGTAGGTTTCCGGACCCCGGCAGCCGACCTTGTAGAGACAATAGCCCATCGCAGCTTCCTCCGAGCCGAATTCTTCCACAAACTCCTCGTTTTCAAAGTGGGACCGTCGCGGACACTGATCATGGATGGTTTTACCATAGGCAAACAGCGGCCGGCCCAGATTATCCAGTTCTGGAAGTTTGCCCAGCAGCACATAGTTAATTACTGTACCGACAAAATTGACCGGATTCGGCGGACAGCCGGCGATATTGACGGTTTTAATCCCCAGCGCCTCGCCGACACTTTTGTATCCGCCGGGGTTGGGGTTTGCGGCCTGAATATTGCCGAAGCCGGAGCATGATCCGATGCAGATGACGCCGGCAGCCTTGGGACAGACCTCTTTCGCAATTTCTAAAAAGGTCCGGCCGCCGATCTTGCCGTATCCGCCATCGAATTTCGTTGCTATGGCACCCTCAACGACGCAAATAAATTTACCCTCATACTTTTTCATTGCCATATGGAGCTGATCCTCGGCCTGCTGTCCGGCCGCCGCCATAACCGTCTCATGATATTCCAGCGAGAGAATCTCAAGGATCAAATCGTCGATATACGGGTACTGGGTTCTCAGAACAGCCTCGGAGCAACCCGTGCATTCTGCAAAATGCAGCCATATGACGGGCGGGCGCTGTGCCGGTGCGGCAAAGACTTCCGCCACCTTCGGCACAAACGATGACGAGAGTCCCATGGTCGCCGTCAGGAACGTACAGTACTTCATGAAGTCCCTTCGACTGACACCTTTGCTCGCCAACCTCTCATAAAATGCCTTTTCCGTTTCCATTTGCACCTCCTTGATACGATTAAGGATCAATCAATTACCGCTATAGTAAAAATCACAAGGCTATGTAAGGCTCTGTATATATGCTACAACACACCCATTTTGCTGGCTATTTCCATAGTTGGCAAGACAAAAAGGCAGGCTGCGGTTTGAAAACCGCCTGGCCGAATCGGCATCGGCCTATATAAGTTATCGAAAATTCCCCAAAGACTGGTTGCCTCAAAAAAACTGAGCAAGATTTTTCCTTAATGGATAGATGTCAATAAGTCAATGAAAAAAATGTCGTTTTGCTTACTAATTTATAAAGCTTACAGCCCGCGCAACGCCTGCGCGCATTCAGGGCTGGATTTCGGCGGGATGTCGTCGGTTGAGCTGATTCTGCCGTCCAAACATCGGCTAAATCAACATTTTTGCCCATCACCGGGTTTTATCTGTAAGCCCGGGGAGTTTTGATGGGTAACCTCAACTGTCGTCCGGGCCATCACCATAATCGTCATCGGCAATTTTTAGAGACGAATCTATTTTGCTGATCTTATCCTTGTCCTCGTATTCCGATTCAAAATCATCATCGAGCAGATCATCTACGTCTTCGCCTTGCTCCTCAACCGGCTCCTGTTCGACAGGGTTTTCGGGTTCGGGGCGGGATTCGATGGAAAGCAATTCCAGATCATCAAAAAAAAGATCCAGCGATTCCAAGTCTTTGGTGGCATATAACTTTGTGACGCTTTCGGCTATTTGGGCAGCATAAATCCCGGGCGGATAAAGATTTTTTGTCCGTAACGTGGTGATCAAATGACTGCTGCCCTGTTTGATGGCGGCGCGGATCATCTTTGCATCATAGCTTTCCTCGCACAGCAGCGATAAAATTTGCTTGTCCAGTTCGGCAAATTCACGGATAATCAATTGATTGTTTTTATCATCTCGGACAATGGTATATTTTTGCTTCATTTAAAATTCCTTTCCAATGAAAACAACAGTAAAGTCTAAATGTTTTAAGGCCTTCGAAACCATAAAAAATATGACCTGTCAACACCTAATGCAAAGACAAAATTTATTGACCAGCTGGGCAGGTAATGCTAATTATAGAAGTTTAAAACAAAATGTAAAAGAAAATAGATTATTCGAATGGAGGGATGGCTGAGTGGTCGAAAGCGGCGGTCTTGAAAACCGTTGAGGGTAACACCTCCGTGGGTTCGAATCCTACTCCCTCCGCCATAAAATTACTGCGTAATTTTATATAAAAAAATTTTGTAAAAATTTTTTTGGAGAGATGGCCGAGCTGGCTGAAGGCACTCGCCTGCTAAGCGAGTAAGGGGGGAAACCTCCTTCCAGGGTTCGAATCCCTGTCTCTCCGCCATTTACACTGACTGAGCCGGTTTTTTGATTCAAAGAAAACCGGCTCTTTATTTTGTCAAAAGGCCGATCGGCATCGAACCGTCGACAGTATCTATTTTGAGCCTCTTTCCCAGAATAATTTTGTGTTAAACCCGGGATTCGATCGCGGGCTTCCTATCGGGTGCCGCTGAATAAATTTCAAACAGGTAAAGCCCCCAGACCGTGTAGGCAATCATCAGGGGAAAGTAGCGCCACATGAGTGCTGAGAGAAAATCAAAGCCGGGTAACATCAAGTGGGGAGCGGCTAAAATGGAGAGTATAAACATAAACGCAAAGGCCTTTTTCAGGCGGGTTGTTTTCATGACGTAATAGGACGGCACGATCAATAACATATACGCGTAGTCTTTGAAGCGCGGATGAATCAGCGCGTACACCAGACAAACCAGAAACAGGGTCATTTTTTCGCAGTCCGGATGCGCGTTCGGGGCACCTTTTAGCAAGAAATAGGCCCTGCCGCTCAGAAACACAACCAGGGCGGCCAGAGCGATGACGACTGCTGAGATGACGACCGGCGACACCGGTCCAATCAGTTGTGACAACAGCGCAAATATTTCTCTGATAAACTTTTCGGTGGACGGCCCGACAGCACCGCTCTCACCGACCACAGTCATGGCATTGCGCACAAATCCCATAAACATATCCGGATAAATGAGATATTGAACGGCCAGAACCGCCAGAAAGATGATGCCGGCAGAACCAAAATGGTAATATTTTTTGGGATGATCGGACGTTAACAGCAAAACGATAAAAAATATGGGCGTCATTTTAAAACTGGCGGCCAACAACACGAACACACAAAATAGAACAAACCGCTGTTTCAGGAAAAAAAAGAAAGCGGTCCACAGCAGGACCTGCTCGACCAGATTAATATTACCGGCAATCAGGTCGGCGAAAACGGCACTGTTGAAAACCAGCAGACAGAACAGGAAAAACAAAGAATCCGCCGCCGGACCCAGAAAGGCGTTTCTCCAAAAAATCACCAGCCCGATCAGCAGCGCGCATTTGACCAGCAAAAATAGATGAAACGCGGTATTGTCGTCTGTTTGGTTAAAGAGCGCATAAAAAAAGAGGGTAAAGGGCGGGTAGGTGTATAGGAAATTGGCCTCTTTTTGACTGAGCAAAATACCGGGATCGTAAGGGTCGGATCCGGCAGCAAAAATTTCAGCGGCTTTGCGGTGAGTGCGAAAATCCCATTGATATTGATCCGATTGAGCGGAAATATGCAAAACCAGGGTTATAAAGTATGCCAGTAAGAGCAAAGGTCCCACAACCCGAAAAATTTTTCTTGTCATCGTCATGTACATTGAGATCGAATCTAGTCAAAAAACCGAAACCACAGGATGGTAAATATGGCCGCCAGACCATCATACCAGCCAATCTTTTTCCCCTCTTCGTAGGTCCGGCCGCTATA
>JASFGN010000477.1:0-3721 GCA_050123735.1 Desulfobacterales bacterium
GAATACTCTGAAATCATCGAGCTCGATCTGTCCACGGTGGTGCCCTGCGTTGCCGGCCCGGCCCGGCCCCAGGACCGCATCACCCTCAGCGACCTGAAGCAGCGCTTTGCCACCCAGCTGGGCTGCACCTATGAGCGCGACGCCGATGTTGAACATATATCCAAATATCATGATGAATCCGGATCGAAAACCAGCCGCCCCGAAGACTGCAAGCCCAAAAAGAAAGCCTGTCAAATCGTCGTCAACGGCGAACCCGTCGAGCTCTGCGATGGGGATATCGTCATTGCGGCCATTACCTCCTGTACCAATACCTCCAACCCGTTTGTGATGCTGGGCGCCGGCCTGGTAGCCAAAAATGCCGTTGAAAAAGGACTGCGCGTGCCCGCCTATGTAAAGACTTCTCTGGCGCCGGGTTCCAAGGTCGTTATCGACTATTTAAAGGACGCCCAATTGCTTTCTTACCTGGAAAAACTGGGATTTTACCTGGCCGGATTCGGCTGCACCACCTGCATCGGCAACAGCGGTCCGCTGCCGCCTGAAATTGATAAGGCTGTTAAAGACAAAGATTTAACCGTGGCGGCCGTGCTGTCGGGCAACCGTAATTTTGAAGCCCGCATTCATCAGCAGGTGCGCGGGAACTTTCTGGCATCACCGATGCTGGTGGTGGCCTTTGCCATCGCCGGCACCATCGATATTGACCTGACCGGCGAACCGCTCGGTAAAGATACAGACGGCCGGCCGGTATACTTGAAAGATATCTGGCCGGGCGCTGAAGAAATTGAAAGCCTCATCCACCGGCATGTCAAGCAGCAGTATTTCAAAGCGGAGTACGCCAAAATCTTTGACGGCGATGAATTCTGGCAAACGCTTCCGGTAGCGGAGGGCACCACCTTTGAGTGGCAGGAGCAATCGACCTACATTCGCAAGCCGCCTTATTTCCAGGGATTTGCTCTGGACATCGGCAAACCGGCGGATGTTCAAAATGCCGGAGTGTTGCTGATTTTAGGCGATTCGCTGACCACCGACCATATCTCGCCGGCCGGGGCCATCCCGCCGGAATATCCGGCCGGACAATACTTGATCGACAAGAAAGTCGCGCCGGCTGATTTTAATTCTTATGGATCGCGCCGGGGCAACCACGAAGTCATGATGCGCGGCACCTTCGGCAACATCCGTATCAAAAACAGACTGGTGGATCCCAAAGAAGGCAGTTATACCCTAAAATATCCCGAGCGCCAGGAGATGTTTGTTTACGATGCCGCCATGCAATACATGGCCGAAAATAAGCCGCAGCTGGTGCTGGGGGGCAAAGAATACGGCACCGGCTCATCACGGGACTGGGCGGCAAAAGGATCCCAGCTGCTGGGCATCAAGGCGGTGATCGCCGAATCTTTCGAAAGAATCCACCGCAGCAATCTGGTGGGCATGGGCGTGCTGCCGCTCACCTTTAACAATGGCGACAGCTGGCAAAGCCTGGGGCTGGACGGTGCGGAGACATACACCATCTCCGGCATTGACAGCATCGCGCCGCTCAAAACTTTGGGTGTGCAGGCGGTTAAGCCCGATGGCAGCAAAATTGAGTTTAACGTCACCGCCCGATTGAACACCGATATCGATGTGGCATATTTCAAGCATGGCGGTATTCTGCCGTATGTATTACGTAAGATATTAGCTGATTAAGCTACTGACAGCAGAAGTGGCGCTGCCTTGTCAATAAGATGTGTTAACGCACTTTGGAATCGTCCGCGTGCTCGTCCTCGTTGTTGGGTCCATTTCGAGGACGAGGACGATATAAAACACGAGGCAAAGAAAACGGTCTGTGTAAATCTTTAAAAATACCACCAAAAGGCAACCCATAAAAAAGAGAAAGGCTAAACCATGGGCACTGAAAATCGAATCACCATAAACCCGGACGGCACCCTGAACGTTCCGGACAGACCCCGGATTCCATTTATTGAAGGCGACGGCATCGGCCCGGAAATCTGGCAGGCAGCGTGCCCGGTGATCGATGCGGCCGTTGAAAAAGCGTATGCGGGCCAGAAAAAGATTGAATGGCTCGAGGTCTTGGCCGGTGAAAAGGCCTTTAAAAAAACCGGGAACTGGCTGCCGGATGAGACATTAGCCGATATCGAAAAGCATGCGGTGGCGATTAAAGGGCCCATGACGACCCCTGTGGGTAAAGGGATCCGCAGCCTGAATGTGACGATCCGCCAGGTTCTTGATCTGTATGCCTGTGTGCGACCGGTGAAATATATCAAATCGGTTCCCAGTCCCGTGAAAGATCCGCAAAGCGTTAATATGGTCATTTTTCGTGAAAATACCGAGGACCTGTATGCCGGTATCGAGTATCAATCCGGCAGTCCGGATGCCGAAAAGGTGCGCCGATTTTTAAACGAGCAAATGGGCACCAACTTGCCTGCCGATGCGGGTATCGGTATCAAACCGATCAGCGCGACCAATACCAAGCGGCTGGTAGCCAGAGCGATAGCATATGCCCTGGACAGTGGTTTTAACAGTGTGACGCTGATGCACAAGGGCAATATCATGAAATTCACCGAAGGCGCTTTCGCCCAATGGGGCTATGAGGTGGCTGCCGAAAAATTTAAAGACCAAACGATCACCGAGGCAGAGCTGTGGGATGACTATCAGGGCAAGCAACCACAGGGTAAGGTCGTGATCAAAGATCGCATCGCCGACATGCTCTTTCAGCAGGTCCTTCTGCGACCGAATGAATTCGGCGTGATTGCCACGCCAAACTTGAATGGTGACTATCTTTCAGATGCCCTGGCCGCCCAGGTGGGCGGATTGGGGATGGCACCGGGCGCCAATATCGGGGATCAATGCGCCGTCTTCGAGGCCACCCATGGCACCGCTCCCAAATATGCCGGTCTGGACAAAGTCAATCCCAGCTCGTTGATCCTCTCGGGCGCCATGATGCTGGACCATATGGGATGGCGTGAAGCATCCCGCCTGGTTCGCGACGCTCTGCAAGCCGCCATTGAAGCCAAAACCGTTACCTATGATCTGGCCCGCCAGATCAGAGATGCAAAGCAGCTCAAGTGCTCCGAGTTTGGCCGGGCGATCATCTCACACATGGGCTAACTTGGGTTCCAGGGTTCAGCGTTCAGCGTTCATAGGTCAGGGATCAGGTGCCACTGCTCTCTGTCATCAACCTTTGAACGTTGAACCTTTGAACCAGAGCACCGACACCTCGTTGTAAGGTTTACTACCTGTGGTCGACATAAAGAAACAAATTTTAAAGTGAATTATTGGAGACATTCTTGATGGAAACCTATTACAAACCGGAAGATCTTCCTAAATTTGAAGAAATCGGTAAAGAGGCGCCCGAACTGGCCCGCAAATTCTTTGAATATTACAATGCCGTCTTTGCCGAGGGAGAATTGAGTGAACGCGAGAAGGCGCTGATCGCCCTGGCGGTTGCCCACACGGTCCAGTGTCCCTATTGCATCGATGCTTACACCCAGGCCTGTCTGGAAAAAGGATCCAATCTGGCGGAGATGACGGAAGCCGTCCACGTGGTTACCGCCATCCGAGGCGGCGCTTCTCTGGTTCACGGCGTTCAGATGCGTAACATCGCGGACAAATTATCCATGTAACCGAGGCCCGATGCCGGAACCAGCAAACATCACCGAAATGAAAGCGGCTTCACCGACCAAGGCGTCTGAAATCATGCCGTTTAAGTCCATTCTGGCCCAACATG
>JASFGN010000478.1:0-3719 GCA_050123735.1 Desulfobacterales bacterium
GAAGATCCAGCCAACGGTCGTCTTTTTGCGTATCTTCGATTAATCCAATCCGGCGATGCTCTCGAACCCAGCCGGCAAGTCCCTTGTCTAAGACACGGCCAATGAGCTGCGAGCGTTGCTCCGGTGTAGCATCTGCACGGGTCAGAATGCTCTCGATGACTGCACCGTTGCGGTCAAGTAAAAAAAGGCTTCCTTTTTCGGCGCCGGTCAGACCCACAAACACTTCCAGTGTTTGCTGCAAAATTGATATCAGTTTTTCTTCTGTACCGGTCGATCGCGCCAGTGAAACAAAGTTTTCCAAAAGCCTGCTTTGCGCCTGCAGGGCGGCCTTTTCGCTTTTTAAGCGCGCCAATTCAATTTGCAAACGTTTGCATTCCTCCAATTTAATCTCCTTTGAATCAGGCGCGTTTGACGGTGCCTCAAGACAAATTGGGTTCCGGCCAAATGAAATCAAAAAACAGTTTGACGGCCGCAGGTACGACTCGCTATAACACATACACTCAGTCAAAGCATACATCAGTTGTCCGGACAATACAACTTTACTTTAGGAATTGGCCTATGAAAAGGCATTGCCTGAAGTTGCTGCACCAATGCCTCCAGGGTGTTGCCGCTCTGTGAGGCACTTCAACAAACACTGCCAAGGCGCTCTCTGAATGTTGATCGGATCGCCTTCAGATTTCCTTGACCTATTTACGCCCCGCGATTGAACGCTCATTTCTCTTAAACACGCCAAATGCATTTTTCACCGGGAATCTTGGCATAACAGCCTTTGCTTCGTTAATTCATCTATCCGTTGAGCCCATTTAAAGGCTCAGCTTTAAAGGAGGCCGCAATGTTTAACCAAATTTTGATGGCTTTGAAATTCGGGGCGGCATCGGAATTTGCACTGCTAAAAGGTGTTCAACTCGCCCGGGCGCATGATGCCGAACTGTTGATCTTTCATGCCCTTGATTTTACCTTGGATGAATTGGCCGAAGACGATCCGCAACGAATTGTCTGTGATGCGGAAGCTCGTGAGCAGTACACTTCTAAAATAAAACCGCTGCTGGGCGATTTTGAAAAGGTATCATTTATGTGCATGCCGGCGGATCCGGCTCTGATGACCTGCAAAATAGCGCGGGATGAGGGCACGGATCTGATTATATTAGGCTGTCACCAGCTCCCGGAGAAAATGTGCCTCGGGCGCATCGACTATATTGGAATGACCATTCTTGAAAACGCACCATGTCCGGTAATGCTGGTGCCGCTGTGCGAATAAAGAGATTGCAGTAATTTTTTAAAATTTTTAAGTGAGTGCAGGGTCGTGGCATAGGCGCCGGAATCGGAGATATAATGACCCCATAAACCGGCTGCATGGGTGCGGTTGATAAATGTTATCCGGGTTTGTCCGGAAGATTGTTGTTGCAGCGTCCATTGAAGTTGGGAATCGGTAATGCGCACCGCATTTGTTTTGTGCCCAATCCAGGGCGCATTTATGGCAGTGCTGCGTATAACCACTTTTAGGGCTGCATGATCGATCGTCGTTTTTACCCGATAAACCACATCTCGATCAGCAAACGGCCACGGGGTGTCGATCACAACGTAAAGCAAAAAATCAGAATCGGCTGAATCTTCGGAAGCAATTTTACGGGATTGAATACATCTGAAAAACCATTCGGGGTAAGATGCAATATCAGACAAAACCGATGCAACCGCCTCAATCGGGCGATCAACAACACATGTGCCTTTAACCTCAGATATGGAGCGGTCTTCTATCTCGCGGGTGTATACCGTCACACCATCATCATCATCAAAAACTCGATTCCATTGACCCTCTGCCAGGACCGTCAGCGGAGAGATAACGAACACTAAAATAAAATAGAAGCGCTTCGACATACGCTTAGTTTCATAACGGCTAAAATCAGCGTGGCTCAGATATTAGAAAGGCCAGAAGTTTTGATCATACCAGATGTCTTCGGTCAGATCCCGGTCAATATCCGCCAGAAAACTGAGGTGCTGGGTTTCCCAATTGGCCAGCCAGTCATAGAGCGCTTTTTCATGGGGATCCGTCGCTGACACAGCCCGTTCGGAATACAATTTGATGGCATTTTCTTCCATTGACATGGCCGCCGAAATTGCGGCGGCCTCATAATCAGCTGCTGATATTTCGGATCGGATATGTTTTGGAAGGATATGGCTGGCGATATCGGATTGGCAGTCATCGGCCATATCGTTTATATTGAACCGTTGCCCATTCTGATAGGCTTTGAACTGATCGGATAATATTTTGATGTGATTGTTCTCTTCCTCGGCCATCATTTCAAAAAAGCGCTTCACGACTTCACCGGATGCCTGTTGGGCGACTTTTTTATAAAAAGCCTGCCCGCGTTTTTCCATCAAAATTGCGCACTTCAAAATCTCAGTTGTCTTGTCGTCCATGAGGATCCTCCATTTGATTGGGTTTCCCAAACCGGCTGCTTTGCACCCGGTTTCACCCGCAACGATCGGGGCACTGCGTGGCCCTGCCTTTAAACGCTTTTGGCGGCAAAATCCAAGCCACCCGCTGTGCGGGTGGCCGTTGGCTCATTTTAATTGTTAATCTAAAGCGCACATCACATAAAAGCAAGTATCAATTTAAGTGAGCGTTACGATGGCCGTACAATCTCGTCAAAGAGCGTCACCATCTGCATTTCATACCAGCTTTGCAGATCAAATCCGGTAATGAATCCGTTGTGTCCCCCATGCGGATGGATCAGCAGCGTAAGATGCTCATTCGGCACAAGATCATAAAAATCGCTTACCGGGATAATGGGATCATCGGCAGCCGTGATGACGGTTGCGGGGATGTTGATGTCCGCGACGGACGACCCCATGACGGCGTACGCGTTAAAGTAATCCCGGGCCGATTCAAAATCACTGTATTTTGACAGCAGAAAATCGGTTACTGCCTGGAGGGTCTTTAAGCGCTCAACTTCGCTAAAATCGTAAAGACCCGGATACAAAGTTTGCTTTTTCTGTAACGAACGCCGCCATTTGGCCAAAAAGTACCTGCGGATAAATGCAATGCCGTCGATCGCTTGGGTTGACCTTTCCGGATTTAAAACCGGACTGATGCTGACGGCATGTCGCAGGCTGGCAATTGGGCTTTGGACACATTTTTGCAGGATTCTTAAAACAAAATTGCCACCCAGTGAAAATCCAATCAGAAACAGCGGGCGGTTTCTATCGCCATCGGCCACCCGCGCAACGGCTTCATAAACCTCTTCAAGCAAAACAGCGTAGAAAATTCCGCTGTTCAAATGGTGGCTGGGACCATGATCCCGAAAGTTCAATCTGAACACATCGTAGCCATGATGATAAAGCATTTTGCCGCAACGCAATATGTAAGTTGAATCCGCGCTTCCCTCCCAGCCGGACAATAAAACGGCCAGGCCCTTTGCCGGCTGAACGGGTTGTTCGGAATGGTAACCCAGCAGTTTGGTGCCGACATCGGTTTCAATGATCCTTTGACGGGCGGCGGTGCGCATGGGATTGGTTCCGAGTACCCGGATTCTACTGCTGGCAAGGACCGTCTGTAGATATGGATTTTTTAATAAATACGGTGGTTGATAACCATCGGAGCTCTGCATCGTCATTTCCTGAATGGGAATCGTTTTCAAGGGCAGGTGTCGGCTCCTTTCCGGCTCAAGCTTTATTCATTTGCTGCCAGCTCAGTATGACAATCCCGTAAGCTGCAATCG
>JASFGN010000479.1:0-3716 GCA_050123735.1 Desulfobacterales bacterium
GTCTCACCATCGCGATTAAGAGAACCCGGTTTACAATTTTGAATATCGAATATCGAACAAGGAATTTCGAATGATGAAGTTTTCTTCCTCTTCGACATTCATTATTCCTTGTTCTGTGCTCTGCGGTTCTTTCTTTTGGTTGACACCTGACACCCGAAACTTGAATACTTGAATATAGGGATCAATTGAGGGAAACATCCAGAAAGGGAGGCAGAGGAATGTCCAGCGCATAGGCGACCGCGCGCACCAGCTCGGCTTCTTCCAGCGTTACGCGCTCATCGTGGAGCACGCAATGGGCACAGGCATCCAGAAGATTTTTTTTAACGCCCGGGCTGGCCGTCGCAAAACGCTGCAGGGCGATCCGCAATACACCGAATGACACCTTGTCGGCCGGTTGCATCTTCCAGCGCGGATCCGTGATATTCAATCTGGCCCACCCGCAGTTGAAAGCGGCCTGTGCGGCCACCTCCCGACGGTGCCCGACATGTGCCAGCCTCGAGAGGATATGAACGGTCTCCAAGGCCAGTGCAGAGATGCTCCTATAGACAATTTCTTTTTTAGGGCGCTTAAAGTTTGCTTCCAGGCGGTGCAGCAGAATTTGTTGAAGTGCAAACTCAAAAAAGGAAAGCCGTGCATCGGCCTCCACCAGGATTTGAACAAACGTCTTAAATTTTGCATACTGGCCGGCCGACATCTGGCGTAGAACCGGCAGGGCTAAGTCCAGAATCGGCAGCCGCAGCTGCAGGTCCAGTGTTTTAAAGCGCACTTCAAGATCTGCCAGATGCCGCATAAGCCTGCCCGGGGCGCGTTTCTGCAATCGCTTCATCTGAATGTCCCGGATCTGCGGGTCTTCATCGAGCAAAAGCAGGCAGGTGACTGCCATCGCCCCCAAAATATCGCTGAGCTCGGCCCTGATGTCGGCGGGTATGACCTTTAATAGCTCCTGGCTGTGATCGATACCTCGGGCGGTAATGTCACCCGGACGGTTGATGACTGTGCCCACGCCTGCGGTAAATGCCGCTGCCGGTTCCGCTGTCGGCTTTACACGCGGCGCTGTCGGGGGCGGTGTTTTGCTGTCCGGTATTTTCAGGGGCTCAAAGCGACCGTCGAAGACCGGATCAAGGCGCTGAACACGGTCAGCCAGCGGCGGATGCGTGGCGAACAGCGTGCCGACAGCCTTGGCGACAAACATATGGCAGATTTCACCGGCATACGGCGATCGAATCCTGGAGCCCAGCTTAAATCCGCCGATTTTTTTTAAGGCCCCGGCAATGCCGCCGGGGTTGCGCGTAAACTGGACTGCGGAGGCATCAGCGAAATACTCTCGCTGGCGGGAAACGGCCGCCTGAATGATGCGGCCAAACAGATGGCCGATAGATCCGATAATGAGCAGGCCCAGCCCGACTAAGACAATTTGAGCCCCGCTCTTGCGGCTACCGGTTCGCGAGCGCAAAATCAGGTAGCCGATATTGGCCAGTACCATAATCCCGCTGAGCAGTCCGATCAAACGGATATTCAGGCGCATGTCCCCGTTTAAAATATGGCTGAATTCATGGGCGATAACGCCTTGAAGCTCATCGCGCTTGAGCAACGTCAAACAGCTGGGGGTAACCGCAACAATCGCATCATTGATAGAGTAGCCGGCGGCAAAGGCATTGATGCCTTTTTCGCGGTCCAGGATGTAAACCTGCGGCACCGGCGTGCCGGAAGCCAGGGCCATTTCTTCGACAACATTGAGCAATTTGCGCTCGTCGACATCCGTGCTGGCGGCATGCACAAGTCGTCCACCCAGGTTTTCGGCCACCGCAGGCCCGCCTTTCGCCAGCGCGACAATTTTGGTTAAGCTGCCGATAAAAATAATCAGCAGGGTGATGCCGATCACCCATAATCCCAGCTCGGGCTGAATCACATCAAACGGCTGCCCAGCAAAACCCGGCTGGCGGGCACGGTGAAAAAATACAATGGTTAATGCAACCCCGTAGACGGCCAGAGTGACCGCTATGACCGCCAGGGTAAATAAAGCAATCAACCAGCTGGTTTTCGTTCTGGAAATATCCTGTTGTTTGAAAAAATCCATAGTAGTAAGTGCCTAAATTGCCTAAAATGATCTAACCCGCCCGCCTCGCCTTGCTCGCATGGCGGGCGTGGAGTGTCTAAAGTTCCGGTGTCGCTTTGCTCTATCTCTTTTAAATTCAAATGATAGCATTCCTAAACTTTAGTCACTTTAGTTCACTCCCAACTATAGCCACTTGTTGTTGTGAGTTCTTTTTACAGAATTAGAACATAAACATCTAACTGTGATGCGTACCCTTAATTAACCTCTAAAAGGAAACCTTGGGTGCCTGTCTTTCCTCGGGAGTTTCGGTGGACTCCAGCAGTTGAGCCGGGGAAAAATTAAACATACCGGCAATGATGGTGTTGGGAAATTTTTCGCGGCTGATGTTGTATGCCATGACAGCGTCGTTGAAGGCCTGACGCGCGAAGGCGACGCGATTTTCAGTAGACGTCAGCTCCTCTTGCAGTTGCAGCATGTTTTCGTTGGCCTTTAAATCCGGATAATTTTCTACCAGGGCAAACAGGCGGCCCAAGGTTCCGGTCAACAATCCTTCGGCGCTGGCCAGATCTTTCATGGCCGTCGGATCGCCGGGGTTGCCGGAAGCTTTCTGACTGGCTGTCAGGGCACTGTTGCGGGCATTGATAACTGCCTCCAGCGTTTCGCGCTCATGCTTTATATAGCCTTTGGCCGTTTCAACCAGGTTGGGAATCAGGTCATATCGGCGTTTGAGCTGCACATCGATTTGAGAAAACGAATTTTTGTAACGGTTTCGGAGCGTCACCAGACTGTTGTATATGCCAACCACGACGATAATGGCCACCAGAATGATTCCGCCGATAATAATTACTGCAGTCATTTTATCCTCCTCGTTTGGGTGGGACATCGACTATAAGACTAGACAGCTGAATTATTTTTTGATGCTGATAAACTTCACACCGAACCCGTTCGGGCTGGACCAGATGATCTCGCCCTTTATTTTGGCAGTTCTGCCTCTTTTTAAGGGCACAACCATTGTAATGACACGGCCCTCGTCCAAACGGTGATGCGTTTCGATAAATACGCCGGAAGGGCTGATATTTTTGGCCAGCCCTTTGAGGATTTTGTTTTGAGCGCTAAAAAGAAGGTCCTGGACGTAACGCCTGCGGGTATGTTTGCGTTGATCTTCTACAATTTTTAAGCTGCTGTCGCGCGATTTTTGTTTATCATAATCGATAGTGTATCGAACACCGTAGCCATATTTAAAATGGGAGGTCGGCAACTTCTTGCGCCACATGATTTTTGCGCGCAGACATTCATAGGTGTCATGGGAATCGCTATAGGGTGAATATTCGATCCCGATGAAAACCTCTTCGCCCAACCGCAGCCAGTCGTCGGTCTCAAAATACAGCCCGTGGTTGCTGTAGTTGAGCATTCTGGCCCGATAAATGATGCCGGCCTTCAAATTTTCAATCATTACCGGCGCCTTGTATCGGATGCGGGCGTTGTTTCTATTTTCCGGATTTTCATCCATATGGCATGTGCTCTGTAAACCTGTTTTTTTTTTAATTTTAGTTGCCAGCGGATGCATTTGATCAGGCTTCAAATGCATACACAGGCTGTTCGGGCGTCAGCACGGTGGTCGACACTTCAGCCCGGCAGTAATTCTCGATCGTCCGGGCGA
>JASFGN010000480.1:0-3714 GCA_050123735.1 Desulfobacterales bacterium
CAATTTGGAACACAGCCCTCGAGCAAAATCTAAAGCTTTAAAGCCATTTCTTAGCCGCATTTATTGAAGCCACAGAAGTGGCACAGTATACACCCTTCCTCGAAACTGACCGTCTGGCCGCATTCGGGGCATTTTTCACCCAGCAGGCTGTGCTCGGTTTTATGCCTTCTGGCGGCTCCATCCTTGGAAAGGTATCTGTTTTCAAGCACCCGCGCAATGGCATCGGGGATGGACAGCACCAGGCCGCCATTTTGAAAGATCGGGTGCTCACCGCCGATACCCTTTAGCTGGTCGACGATTTCATTGACCTTGACCCCCGATCTCAAGGCCAGTGATGCCAGGCGGCCGATGGCCTCGGTCTTGGCGGTCGTCGAGCGACCGGATTTGCCGATGGTGGCAAACACTTCGAAAGGCTGCCCCTCGTATTCAGTGACGGTTACATAAAGATGGCCGTAACCGGTTTTCATCTTGGTGGTGAAGCCTTCGAGCGTATCCGGTCGCTTTTTGACGGCCGTCATGAATTTATTGCCGAGCTTTTCTTTGCGGGAAAAGGATAGCACCTGGTTTTCTTTGCTGCCGTCGCGATAAATGGTTACCCCTTTGCAGCCCAGCTCATAGGCCAGATTGTAAACTTTCATAACGTCATCTACGGTGGCATCGTGGGGCAGATTGACGGTCTTGGAGACGGCATTATCGGTATATTTTTGAAACGCAGCCTGCATGCGAATATGCCACTCCGGTGAAATATCATGGGCGGTGACAAAGACGCGGCGGACCTCTTTGGGAATCTGTTTGATTTTTCTGATGCTGCCTCTTTTGGCAATTTCATCCATCAATTCGCGGCTGTAAAAGCGTTGCTCATTGGCCACTTCTTCAAAATGCGGATTGACTTCGAGCAATTTGTCATTGTCCATGACGTTACGCACAAAGCTCAGGGCAAACAGGGGCTCGATTCCGCTGGAGCAGCCGGCAATGATGCTCAGGGTGCCGGTGGGCGCGATGGTCGTACAGGTGGCATTGCGCAACTTGATACCCTGATCCTTGTAAATGCTATCTTCCCAGTTGGGAAAAACCCCGCGCACCTCGGCCAGATGCTGGGAAGCTTCGAGGGCGTTTTCCTGAATGAAACGCATGACCATTTCGGCTGTTTCCAGTGCTTCTTCAGAATTATAGGGGATTTTGAGCTGATAGAGCATGTCGGCAAACCCCATGACACCCAGACCGATTTTGCGATTACCGCGTACCATCTCGTCGATTTCCGGCAGCGGATATCTGGACATGTCGATGGTGTTATCCAAAAATCGCACGCTCCAGCCGATCACCTCTTTTAAGCCGTTAAAATCGATCGTCGGCCCTTCACCATTTTCGAGCACAAATTTGGCCAGGTTAATCGATCCCAGGTTGCAGGCCTCCATGGGCAGCAGGGGCTGCTCCCCGCAGGGGTTGGTGCTTTCGATTTCGCCAAGTTGCGGCGTTGGATTGTCGCGGTTGATGCGATCCAAAAAAATGATTCCAGGATCGCCATTTTTCCAGGCCTGTTTTATCAGGGTTTGATAGACCTCAGCTGCATTCAAGCGGTTGACGGCTTTTTGATCGCGGGGATCGATCAGGTCGTAGTCTTCCTGTTTGTCGATGGCTTCCATGAATTTATCGGTGACCCCCACGGATATATTGAAATTGTTGAGCTCGCTGTTGTCTTCTTTGCTGAAAATGAATTCCATAATATCCGGGTGATCCACCCGCAAAATGGCCATATTGGCGCCCCGCCGGGTGCCGCCCTGTTTGACCTGCTCGGTGGCGGTGTTAAAAATCTTCATAAAGGATACCGGGCCCGAGGCAACACCACCGGTGGTGCCGACCACGCTGTTTTTGGGTCGCAGCCGTGAAAATGCGAAGCCGGTACCGCCGCCGGACTTATGAATCAAAGCGGCATGATGCAGGGCGCCGAAAATGCCTTCCATGCTGTCTTCCACCGGAAGGACAAAACAGGCCGCCAGCTGCCCCAGGCGGCGCCCGGCATTCATCAGCGTCGGGGAATTGGGCAGAAATTGCGCCGCGGTCATCATGGCATAGAAGGTTTCCTCCCACTGTTCGACGGAGGGCTGTCCGTAATTTTTTTCGGCCTTGGCGATGTGTCGGGCAACCCGGCGAAACATTTGCTCCGGGGTTTCGATCACTTTGCCTTTGCGGTTTTTTCTCAAATAGCGTCTTTTTAAAACCCGCTTGGCGTTTTCAGAGATGTTCAGCCGGTTTTTGATAAAAATCGACTTGTCCAGGCGAATGGGTGATGGTTTGGTCAGCCCGAATTCCATCAGTTTAGCTTCAATCATTTTCTCGATAAACGAAACCGGGATGGTGCTGATTTCCAGGTTGGAAATTTCTTTGCGCAGGGATCGGCTGATCCCCATGGCCTGCTCACTGTCAATCGGGTTTTCGCGGATAAGAATGTCACTAAACAGCTGATCATCCCAGGTGTAGGTGCCCAGATCAAAGCTGCCTTCGTTGGTCACGAGGAATTTGCCTTTCTGCCCCATTGCGCTGCTCCTGATTCAAGAAAATGATGTTTAATGGAATTCAGTAATTAAAGAATAAAAAAACCCCCGCTATCTGAAGGATAGCTACCTTGCCCTGAATGGCTGTGAGGGGTTTAATTCTATTGAAAAGGTGCAAATCGGCTAAATGGAAATGGATTCGGTGTAAATATAGATGGTCATTACCCCTTTAGATGTAGCTCTGGCCAGAGCCTAAGGTCACCCGGTTTTCCGTATTAGCTGATCATTTAGTGCGGATACCATTTATCTCACACAACATATAGTATGTCAAGTGAAATTAGCGCCTCGCCTGCGTTTCGCTAGTCATTTGCCGGCATAAAGACAAGCATTCAATTTGAGAACCAAGATGGTGTGATAATTACTTTTTTTGTGGGGTGCTCTGAAAAATGAGATACCTGGCGGTATGCGTATCAGGATGAAATATTTTTTACGCAGACGATAAAATCAGGGTTTCTGGCCAAAAATTTTTAAGGAGGTCATCAGACACGCCGGTTGCTATGGATTGAAGAAATGAGGCAGGACCTTATAGCCGAATAAGGCCCTGCCATTAACCTAAACGCCCGAATCGGATGGACTGAAGAAACCTGTCGGGTCGGTGCAAAAACCATAAAGAACAATTTGCAGCGCTTACTGTCCCTGTTGCTTTTTCCATTCCTGATAGGACTTCCACTCTTTCCACTCCAGGAATTCCTTGTATTCAGCCGCCCCTTGCGATGTCTTTTTCCATTCCTGAAACTCCCGGAATGCCTGCTGTTCTTTTTTCCACTCCTGAAATTCCTGGAATTCCCTGGCGGCTTCGGGAGTTACCTTTGTTTCTGTGGATGTCTGACCGGCCGCCACCTGGGTTGAACCGGCAGGTTTAGCCGAACCTGCCGATTCATCTTTTGCGGCCTTTTCAGAAGCTTCTTTGGAACCTTCTTCTGGCTGTTTTTCCCTGAATTGCGGGAAGGCCCCGCCGCGTTTGGAGTCATAGAGGACGAGAGCGCCTTCTTCGCCGGTCAACACGCCGGGCCCCTCTTTCATTTCACCGGCGGTTTGCTTGAATTCGGCAGGCTTGCCCCCGCAGCCCGTCAAGATAGCGACGGCCAGACCCAACCAGAGCAGCGACCACAGAGTTGACTTGTTTTTGTGCATGATAACCTTTCTTTGGTCTAGAATTTAA
>JASFGN010000481.1:0-3699 GCA_050123735.1 Desulfobacterales bacterium
GATGCACCCCTGGCTTTGATGCACAAACTCAATGGGGTCCTCGACCGTTATGATATGATCCTTGCGCGAGCGGTTGGCCACATCAATAATGGATGCCAGGGTGGTGGATTTGCCGCTGCCGGTGGGTCCGGTTACCAGCACCAGACCCCTGGGGAGGGTCGCCAGTTTTGACACAACCGAGGGCAGGCCCAGTTGTTCTGCGGTCATAATCGTGCTGGGTATTTCACGAAAGACCGCACCCACACCGTTTCGTTGCATGAAGAAATTGGCACGGTAACGCGCCAGACCGGGGATTTCGTAGGCAAAATCGATATCGCCGGTTTCCTCAAATGTCTTAACTTTGTGCTCAGGAGCGATTTCATAGAGCATGGCCCTGAGGTCATCGTTATTGAGGACTTTATATTTGATTCTTTCAATGTCGCCTCTGATCCTAAGCGCCGGGGGTTGACCGGCCGCCAGATGAAGGTCTGAGGCTCCCTGTTCATTCATCAGTTTAAAAAATGCATCAATTTTTGCCATTAACCGCTCCTGGTATCAGATCATTCGCTATTGCCATTACCATTTTATCGATCGAGCCGTATCTTCCAAATATTGCCGCAAAGAGCACAAAAAGCACGAAGATATGCCCAGATTAAAAACTTTTATTTTATCCTTTGTGTCCTTCGTGTCTTTGTGCGCATGAGTGCCTTACATAAAAAATAAAATTTTACCGCAGATAAATTTGATCAATTCGTATAAAACCGCCTGAAACGAAAGCTGACCCTTAGCTGAAAACTAAGAAATGGGTGCCTGCCGCACATGCTGCGGTCATCACCCGTGCATTCATTTCAGGCGGTTTTAAAGAATTTACCGGTTTTTGGAATCGGACGTTTAATTCGACTTTTTGAGGAACTTGATTTTGTCGTCCTCTTCGTCTGATTCTTTGATGCCTTCTTTTCCGATTTCGAGCAGTCTGGAGTGGGCTTCGATGATCGAACTGATCTGAACTTCGATTTGCATCCGCTGCCGTTTCAATTCCGAAATGTCCTCATGCAGTTGAGCCAGGCGATTGTGAGCCTTGTTGAGGATTTTTTCAGCTTTTACTTCAGCTTCGGCGATGATCAATTCGGCAGACTTGCGGGCATTGTCCTTCATCTGGTCCAATACTTTTTGAGAATTCAACAGCGCCCGTTTGAAGGTCTCCTCCCGTTTGCGATATCCCTGGATTTCCAGTTCCAATCGTCGGACTTCGTCATTCAGACTCTGATTTGTCTTCTGCAACGTTTCGAAGGTTTCAGCCATCTGCTCAAGGAAGGCATCAACCTCTCGAATGTCAAATCCGCGAAATCGGGTCTTAAATTGCTGCTGTTGGATATCAAGGGGCGTAATTTTCATTGGCGTTCACCTGCCTTTCATTTTATCCTAAGGACTGGGCCAAACCTTCGAGGCTGTTGACCACAAATATTCGCAGAAAGATAATGATCAGAATCACAACTATTGGAGAAAAATCGATTCCACCATACAGCATCGGTAATCTTTTGCGAATTTGGATCAGGACCGGCTCCGTAACATTATGAATGAAACGCACAATCGGATTGTACGGATCCGGGCTTACCCATGACAGCACGGCGCGGGCGATTGTAATGATCATGAAAAAAACCAGCACATAGTCCAGCACCGTTGCCACCGCCACTAACAGATTTCGAAAAACGAACATGATGATCTTGACCTTTGCAATTTTTGCATTGAATTATCCGCTAAACTCGATTGGGGTATTTAAAATTAAAACCATAATCTAGGATAAGTCAAGATTTTTCACGCAAAATCAAAGGGTAAGACGCCATAAGTTACCCGGGTGGCCAACTTCCTTCATCGCCGGAAACACCCTCATGAAAAGAAACCGCAGCATTTGAGGTTTTGTGACGTTTTCCGCCTGAAACTATTTTTATTGACAAAGAACGAGGCTTTTGAGCCATTTCACTGCTCTATTAATATCGGGCTGCAGCCCGCAAAACTTGAGTTCGTTTGTGTATGTCACGAGGGGCAATTTTTCAGGGTTTTGATGGTAGATGGTTCATGATTATTAAGAATATCATGTCCTTAACTGGATTGCAAATCCTGTGGTCAAGTTGGACTTCAGAGAAAGTACATCGGCCAGGGGGCATGGAGCATAGGGCATGGCCCATGGGGCCTGGCGCAAAGGGCAAGGGGCATGGGGTTAGGCGCATGAGGCACCGGTTTGACGAATCGGTAGAAAGATTTGACACCGTGCGCCGTGCTCCATGCGCCGTGCGGCGGTGCCAGCTTACCCGCCTGCAATCATTGGAATCAGATAGACTTCTGCGTCATCGGGGACGAAGGTATGCTCGAAGTTGGGCCGTGTAACATACTGCTGGTTGATGCGCACAACGGCATAAGGATGGGGGTCCTTGAGCACTTCGAGCAGGTCTGAAACCGTCATGCCCTCCCGCCAGGCGATCTGCTTTCCGGCCACCTGAATCATGAATTGACACCATTGGTCTTTAACAATTCCACAACGTCATCAAAATCGATTCCAAGGCGCTTGACGGTTTTCAGGGTCGGAATTCCATCGGTTGTCCAACCGCGGCGTTTATAAACAGCATCTTTGAGCTTCTCATATTGTCCTTCGCGGTGCTTTCGCAGTGCGGCCAGCTTTTCAGCTGTGCTCTTGCCGTCGATGTCGAAGTTGTAAGTTTCGGTCAGTTGCTTATCATAGCGATCGGCGCGGGATTCATATTCCGTTGCGGTGACCGGTCCCACCGCCCGATAGGGAATATCATCGTGCTGGCGGCGGCCAAAGCCCATGCGCAGGTTAAAGATGCGTTGAAAGTTATAAACACCTTCACTCATTTTAATCAGATCTTCGGGGCCGGCTTCAATGCCGGTAATGGAGCTGAAATAATCTGCATACCACTCAACGTGCTTCATGACCTTGGCGGGCTCAGGGGTGTCTTTGTTGTCTTCCGGGACAATGTCGTTCCAGGGCAGTTTGCACAGACCACAGAGGCTGAACCAGGTTCGAAACATGGGGAACCAGTGCAGGGCTTCAGCTTTCTGCTCGAATGTCGGCATAAAGTTATGAACCATATCCAGAAATATCAGCCAGGCCTCATCATGCTGGGGGCCCTTGAGCGCCAGTCCGTAACCGCCCTGCTGGGCCAGCGATTCCTTGGTCATGTATTCTGAAAATTCCAGTCCTTTGGCCTCCATGCCGATGTCCTGCAGGATTGAGGCATCGGCGCCGAAATCCTTTGCGAAAATGGCTTTCATTTTGCGCACTCCCCGGCCAACGATTTGACCGAAACCCTCTCCGGCCGCAATTTGATGCACCATTTCCAGCGCAGCATCGCGGTTGCCGAAATGCAGATACAGGCCGCCGGTATGAGTTTGGTCGATCAGCCCCATTTCAAAACACTCCATTACAAAGGCAATGCCGGTGCCCACCGCAATCGTATCCAGACCGTAGGCATCACAGTAAAAATTCATCTCTGCCACCGTATGCGCATCGAATATACCCAGATTGGAGCCGCAGCCGGCGATGGTTTCATACTCCGGTCCATCGACAAAAACTTTTTTGCCCTTGTAAGGCCCGGTCAGTGGGACAAAATCTTTAATACCGTGGGAGCAGGCCACGGTGCACCCCATCCAGCAGCCGTCAAAGCCCGGATCAAACAGGCGCCGGTAGACTTCCTGGCCCAG
>JASFGN010000482.1:0-3695 GCA_050123735.1 Desulfobacterales bacterium
CTCAACTGCTTTTTTTTCCGGATCTTTATTATCGTCGGGTTCAGGTTCTATACTGCTGGGGGACCATTCCTTTTCCATTTCATTTTTCTCCCAAGCTTCAAGCCCCCATGAGTCGTTCCAAATTTTCCTGTTTGGTTTTACAGGTGATACAACGCCTGGCAATCGGCCTGGCCTTCAGCCGCTCAATCGCAATCTCCGTGCCACAATCTTCGCAGATTCCATATTCTCCATTTTCAATGTCTTCCAGGGATTGACGAATTTTTTTGATGAGCATGCTTTCACGGTCCCGGATGCGAAGTGCCGTGCTTCGGTCGGATTCAAAAGTGGCACAATCCAGATAATCGGCTGAAATCGCTTCGAAGCTCAATAGCCCCTCAACCGTATTTCCGGCAGAGTGGCTCAATTCCTCCAGCCAGGCTGTCAACAGCGCTTTAAAATATTGCAAATCCGTTTCTTCCATTTTCAGTGGTCCCCTCTGTTTTCCTTGGTTTAGAAACTACCGTAACGGGTATCCATTTTTCAGCACCGGGCCACCTATTTTTAATACATATCTTCATCCATTTCCGGCATGGCGGCACGCTTTGATTTTTTCTCGGGTTTGTCGGAAACCAAGGCCTCGGTGGTAATCATCAAGCCGGATACAGAAACGGCATTCTGAAGCGCAAAACGCACGACTTTGGTTGGATCAATTACACCGGCCGCCATCAAGCTCTCATATTTTTCAGTCTCGGCATTGAAGCCGAAATCGCCGCTACCTTCTAAGACCTTGCGGTAAACCACCGATCCCTCGTAACCGGCATTTTCGGCAATCTTGCGCAGCGGTTCGCTCAGGGCTCGTTTTAAAATTTGGATGCCGTTTTTCTCATCACCGGATGCATCCACCTTATCAAGGGCATTCATGCAGCGAATCAATGCGACACCGCCACCCGGAACGATCCCTTCCTCCACGGCAGCGCGGGTAGCATTCAGGGCGTCCTCGACACGAGCTTTCTTATCCTTCATTTCGGTTTCGGTGGCCGCTCCGATGCGGATAACGGCAACCCCGCCAATTAGCTTTGCCAGGCGCTCCTGCAGCTTTTCCCTGTCGTAATCGGAAGTGGTTTCTTCGATCTGGGTCCGAATCTGACGCACGCGACCTTCGATGGCACTCTTGGACCCCGCGCCCTCTACGATGGTGGTGTTATCCTTGTCAATTTTGACGGTTTTGCATTTTCCCAGATCATTGCCGGTCACATTTTCCAGTTTGATACCCATGTCCTCTGATATCACCTGGCCTCCTGTTAAAACAGCAATATCGCCCAGCATGGCCTTGCGGCGATCCCCGAAACCCGGAGCTTTTACAGCAGCAACCTGCAAGGTGCCGCGAAGCTTGTTGACCACCAAGGTGGCCAAGGCTTCCCCCTCCACATCTTCAGCGATGATCAATAAGGGCTTTCCCTGTTTGGCAACTTGCTCCAGCAGCGGTAAAAAATCTTTCATGGCGTTGATTTTCTTTTCGTGCAGTAAAATATAGGCTTCTTCTAAAACCGTTTCCATTTTTTCAGGATTGGTGACAAAGTAGGGAGAAATATAGCCTCGATCAAATTGCATGCCTTCAACAATATCCAGCGTGGTCTCCATACTTTTAGCTTCTTCGACCGTAATAACACCTTCTTTACCGACTTTTTCCATAGCCTCGGAAATCAGATTGCCGATCATGGCATCATTGTTGGCGGAAATGGTGCCCACCTGAGCAATCTCGGTTTTATTTCGGGTGGGTTTGGAGAGCTTTTTCAGTTCTTCGACAACAGCAATAGTGCCTTTATCGATACCGCGTTTAAGGGCCATGGGATTGGCTCCGGAAGTCACCAGTTTCTGTCCCTCGCGGTAGATCGCCCGAGCCAGAATAGTTGCGGTGGTCGTCCCGTCGCCGGCCATATCGCTGGTCTTTCTGGCAACTTCTTTGACCATCTGGGCACCCATGTTTTCAAATTTATCTGCAATTTCAATTTCTTTGGCAACCGTCACGCCATCTTTGGTGACCACCGGAGAGCCGAACGATTTTTCTAAAACGACATTGCGGCCCTTGGGCCCCAGTGTCACTTCCACAGCGTCTGCCAGGGTGTTTACGCCACTTAAGAGGCGCTCCCTGGCTTTCAGATTGTATGAAATCATTTTTGCGGCCATTACCATCACCTCCAGTTATTCAAGAATGGACAAAATATCGTCCTCACGCATAAAAACGTGTTCGACATTGTCAATTTTAATGTCGGTACCGGCTTATTTCTCAAAAAGGAAGTCATCTTTCAGGATCAGGTCTTCCGGATCCGGATCATCATCGTAGGCTGCATACAAGGAGAAATCGTTTCCATATAGTTCTTCACTGCCGTATTCCATATCTGGATCCAGTGCAAACCTGGAAAGATATTTCTTGTCAGAGTCATACATGGCTTGTCCCTCCCTATAAATCAAAGTCATATCTTATTGAGCTGCGGTCATTTCGTTTGCGATCCTTATGTTTTCCTTCTGTGTCGTTATCCTTGTTTCGGAATTTTTCTTTGCGCCGCATCGGACTGCGCTTGGGCGCATTTAAACCGTGATCGGAGTAATCGTCGGATTCATCAGATGAATCTTCTGGCCGGTACTTATTCAGAAAATAAGCTTGTCTTTTCACTGGTGTCCTCACTTTGTGTGCCGATCCAGAAACAATTTACAATATAGTCCGGATCATAATCAGAAGATACCTGCCCTTCACTTGCCATACGGTCATGTTGTTTTCTGACCCCGCTTAAAAACGGGATTTCACCTCTTGATTTCACAAATCAGAAACGAAATCCCGCCCTGCGGGGACAGAAAATGACATGGCCGGCTCACTTTTTTACAATTATTTCTTGGACACGATACTGATTTGGGGTAGCAAAATTACCAAACGTGCACAGCAATTAGACCATCCGGGCATCCGACACGCTGTTTTCGGTATTATCTTCTATGATCTGATAACGGCGAACACAAAGAACTGTGCGACCGTTGAGTTGCTGTCTGAGTTTACCCAGAACGGCCACTTTTTTATAAGTCAAATCTAATAATTCCTTGCCGGCGCCACTAAAGTCAATTTCATATTCTTTGCGGTCGTCCGTATGGAGTGCAATTCGAGCCGGTTTGCCCTGCTCGTTCCATCTTGAAGGCATAACAATTCCTTCTATGGGCGGGGGACCGGGTGTCTTCTTGTTTTTTTTGATACGCAAAATTCACCTCCACTTAATCCGGATGAATTCTACAGCTCGGTGGTGATAAAGGCCTTCAAGCGTTGATTTATTCAGGCACAACCTTAAATGATCTTACGGTGATTATTTTCATGTCATCTACTTCTTCGACTGTTCCGGTTACCTGCACCCTTTCAGCGATATAGTTTTTTACCAGATCGTCACCCATCGGTGTTTCGGCAACCTCATAGATCGTATTATCCGCCACAATTTGAAAGGTGTCGTTCACCTCTCCGACGATGGTAATTTCAGCTGCGAAAACGACATTTGAATAAAACAAAAACGCTGCGGTAAAACATAAAACGCCGAAAGTTATAATTTTATTTTGCGCTGCCATGAGAACTTTCTCCTAAGTCTTTGTTTTTAGAAGTTATTTTTTCGCCGGAATTTGAGCAAAACATTGATCCAGCACTTTCGCACCGGCCCATTCTCAAACTCATAATGGCGAACTCG
>JASFGN010000483.1:0-3692 GCA_050123735.1 Desulfobacterales bacterium
GGTGACCATTTGCTGACAACACTCTTGCGGGAATCGGTGGACCCTGATGGTTAATAATGGCCGCAAGCCTCAGGGCATTCTCTTTGTCACGCAGAGTAGCGGCCAGCACGTACCACGCGTCCGTTTTGAGTTCCGGTATTTCCGGTTTGCCGTATAGCTTGTCCGGATGCCTGAGTTTTATGATCTCCGTATCATTTGCTTCATTTCCATGGCGGATATCGAATATGGGTACCGGAACCCCGCGGGCCTCACCCATTACTTTCCCGACCTTTGCCCAGTCAAACGCGTGTCCCGACTTTTTTTCAATATTTCTCAATTGTTCATATGCCTTTTTCAACTCAGTGGTGCCTGATCCTTTAAAGGGCTTATGCGCTTCTATGTAAACGATGCCATCACGCTGTCCTACCAGATATGGCTGGTTGACAATGCGCACCGGTGTTTTTACCGGGGTGGCTTCGTAAAGCCTTTTTATGTCTTCCGGATAGAGTCTGATGCAGCCATAGGTTGCCCTGAGACCGATACTGGCCGGTTTGTTGGTACCATGCACCAGATAGCCTGATTTGCTTAAATAGAGAGCATATTCTCCCAGAGGATTTAGCGGCCCCGGTGGCACATTCGCCGGCAGAAGATCTCCCTTTTCGCGATGATCTCTGGCAATCACGGCGGGCACATACCAGGTCGGCCGGAACTTTTTGCGCATAATATACATTTTGCCCATGGGGGTGGGCTGCTCTGTGGTACCGATACCGACCGGGTAGGTCGACACGGCCACCCGTTGACCGTCTTCTTTGAAATAAAAGAGCCTCATAGCGGCCAGGTTGATTACAATCCCTTTTCTAAGGGCGTCCGGCAGGATAAAGCTCAGCGGCAACAGGATGGGCTCTCCGGCCTCAGGCACCCATAGATCGACCCCCGGATTGGCGGCACTGACTGTATTGATCCCCAAACTGAAGTGTCTGGCAATATCCGGCAGCGTATCCCCCTTTTCAAGTTTGATGACCGCCAACCGGCCAATGACATCATCTTCTTCTGCAACCAAAAAGTCATTTCGTTCGATCTTTTCCTCCGGGTGGATATGAAGGGGCATTGATTTAACCACTTCCCTCATATCCGCACAGCCAGGGAAAGATACGATGAAGATCAACAGAATTATAAGATGAAGCCTGTTGGACACGGGTGACAGGTCACAAATTCGGCACGGGGGTGTATAAACAATTTTGTTGAATGAAGAATTGTTGAAAACCATCTCTCAGCAAAACCGGATCGGATTGACGCGCAGGGCCCAATTCCATCGCAGGATCAGTAATGCGCTATCTAATAAACCATATCAACTATCGCCGATAAATTCAAATTAATGTATGCTATTTTGCGACAAATAAGAAGGTCGATTCTAAGTAAGTATCTGATAATTCTATAATTCCAGCCTTCGGCACCCTAAATAAAAGCCGCCACCTGATATCAGATTGCGGTTTTTCAGTTTATTTGACGGCAAATAATTACGCTGGAATGGACTGTTTACAGAGCCTGTCGCAGAATTTTTACCAGCTCCTCCGCACTCAGCTGAACGGGATTGCCTTTCATGCTGCTTGCCGCTTGCGCCTTTTCAACCAATAGCGGAAAGTCGGCTGCGGTTATTTTATATTCCGTCAGGGGCGGCAGTTTGAGGCGTGTGCAGACATTCCGGACCCAGTTGATGGCATCGGACGGCCCGGCTTCCGGATTTGCCGTCACAATCCGGGCAACTTCCCGGTAGCGAGCCAGCGAAGGCGATTGCGGTTCACGCATCTGCAGGGCTGAAATGTTCAGTTCCATCACAAAAGGCAGAAGGCGGCCGCAAACAGCGCCATGAGCGGCCTTGAACATTCCCCCCAACGGTCCGGCAATGCCGTGCACGGCACCCAGCTTTGCATTGGCCAGCGCCAATCCGCCGAAAAGACTTGCCAGGCTCATGGCTTCACGTGCCCGGGTATCGCTTCCATCTTCAAACGCACGCACTAAAGCGCCTGCGGCGCGGCGCAGACCTTCGCGACAGATTCCGTCGGTAAACGGATTGGCCTTATTCGAGACAAACGCTTCCAAAAGCTGGGTAAAGGCATCCATACCTGTGCTGGCGGTAATCGGGGGTGGCATTGAATAGGTGAGCTCAGGATCAACGACCGCCCGTCGAGGAAGCATCAGCGGACTGCGCATGCTCACCTTGACGCGGTGCTTCGGAGATTCGAGTACAGCATTGCAGGTCACCTCAGCTCCCGTTCCGGCGGTGGTCGGAACGGCAACATAGGGGGCCGGTGTCTTCTCTAAGGGCTTTCCCTTGCCGATCACCTCCAGATAATCCAGAAGTTTGCCCTCGTTGGTCAGCAAGGCGGCAATAACCTTGCCCGTATCAATGACACTTCCGCCGCCGATGCCGATAACCCAATCGCAGGCAGCCTGGCGTGCCTTTTCAACGCCGGCCAGGGCGATGTCGGTCGTCGGTTCCCCCGGCACACTGAAAGAAATTGACTCAATCCCCTGCCTGTTTAGCTGCTCGAGTATTATGTCTGCCCGCGCTAAACTGCGGCCGGTCACGACCATTGCCCGCCGACCCGGGGACGGAGCGGTTGTGCCGATTTCCCTTGCCTTTCCGGCGCCGAACACAATCCGGGTGGCTGTCGCAAATTCAAATTGCACGGTCTGCAGTCCTTTTTTAGCCCCAGCCGTTTTCGTTGGGAAAAATGTTATCAACATGTACGATAAACATGGTTGCCCTCCCCTCCCAACTGTTGCGGATGAGATTGACGACTCTTTATCTGGTTGCGTAAAATATTACGGCATCCCTTTTTCCTGCAATCCCAGCAGGGCATCGATCAAATCGGCATTGTCCCGGGCTTTTTCGGATGTGTCTTTCCAAACGGTTTTCCCGGATTCCAGCACGCAGACATGATCGGCAACCTCAAGAGCTCGCTGGGTGCTTTGCTCGATCAGAAGGATGGTCAGTCCTTTGCTTTTCAGTTCGCTGATGGCTTCATAGCAGATGTCGATGATCTTCGGCATCAACCCCAGAGATAGCTCATCGACAAGCAGCAGTTGCGGTCGCGACATCATGGCGCGACCGATGGACAGCATTTGTTGCTCACCCCCGGACAGCGATCCGGCCAGCTGATCGAGCCTTTCCCTCAGCCGGGGAAAAAGGGTCAGAACCCGGTCAATGCCCTCCCGGGTAAAATCGCGGGGTTGACTGTACCCGCCGATGATCAGGTTTTCCTCAACGGTCAGATTGGGAAACAGCCGCCGTCCCTCGGGAACCACTGCGATACCGTCTCTAACCCGTTCCATTGGCGTGGCGTTAGTGATATCCTTTTCTTTGTAAATGATACGGCCGCCCATTACCGCCACATGCCCGGCGACACACAAAATGGTTGAGGACTTGCCGGCACCGTTTGCGCCCAACAGGGCCGTAATTTGACCATCGGGGACATCAAGTGTCAGCCCGTGAACGACCGTCATCGCACCGTAGCCGCAATTCAGCGATTCAAGCTGCAGCATGGGGTTGCTCCTTTCCGACATATGCGGCCCGTACGAAGGGGTTGCGCATGACCTCATCCGGTTGCCCTTCTGCAATTTTGCGACCGTTGTCTAAAACCACCAGACGCTGAGCGACCCGGAGCACTTCACCCAGATTGTGTTCGATCATGACGACGGTCAGACCTTCC
>JASFGN010000484.1:0-3680 GCA_050123735.1 Desulfobacterales bacterium
CAACCCCCGGATATCAACGATCAGACCGGCGGATTTTTCTTTGCAGGCGCTGACCCCGTTCCACATGGTATGGGGTACAGCATATGTCTGTTTGATGGTGCCTAAAGCAGTCGGGACGCCACTGTTATATCCTGTCCCTCGGTGATAGGGCAGACCGATTGTTTTCAAAAAATTCAGAATGTCATTGAAGGCAGCCTTGATATGATCCTTATTGATAAGGGTGTATGGGTGCTCGGGATAATCATGAATGAGCGCATCTAATGCGGCCCAGGGATTGCGCCAGAGCCGTCGTTCACCAATCGGGCAAACGGCCAGCAGGTCCAGTAAGCCGCTGGCGAAAATTATTTCTCCAGTATGTCCCGTCTGCGCCACGCGTAAGCCTCTATCAGCGGCAAAAAGAGCCACCGCCATGCCGGCCAGCCCGCTGCCGATCACACATAAATCGCATTCAATAGACTTCAGGTCGGTCATTTAGATACTCGATCCTTCCGTAACAATTTGCTCGTACCAGCTAAAAGTTCAGGGTTCTGGGTTCAGAGGTTCAGGGTTAGATCAACCCTGAACGCTGAACTTTTGAACCTGTAGCTTCGCTACAATTCGAGCCCAAAAAGACCGCAATACAGCGCTTCAAGGAGCTCTGATTGCACCAGTTGCTTGTCCCACAGGGTCGGGTATTGCCCATGCCAGCGTTTGCCCAGAAATTCCCTGAGACTAACAAGGGACTCATCAAAGGTCAGCTCCCCCTGATCAAACAAATAGGAGGTCACGCGCATACCGCAAAAAGTTCCCTGGCAGGCACCTTTACCAATCCGGCTGCGCAGGGCAATAGCCTTAAGATTCGGCTGCCCTCCATGTTTACGAATATCGTCAACAATGGAATCGACGACGCTTTTGGGCACCATTTCGCACTCGCACAGCAAAATGTCGTCCGGCTCGTGTTTTTGCAGCCACAATTTGGGAGCCAGTCCGGGTTGGGTCCATTTAGCGGGTTGTGTTTCCGGCAGCGGTTCGGTTCGCGTCAAACAGGGCTTGAAAACACCCAGGTGATCACAGACCAGATCGACTGTTTTTTCCGCCATCAGCCGGGAGGTGGTCAGCTTGCCACCGGAAATGCTGACAAAGTTTTCAATGCCGTCTTCGGCGTGATCCATCAGGGCAAAGCTGCGACTGATATTGCGATCATCGGCGATAGACTTTGATCCCACCAGCGGTCTCACGCCCGCATAGGCTCGAATGAATCGGACGGTTTCCAGGACAGGAATCATCTTAACGGCTTCACCCACCATAGCATCCACCTCTTCAATGGTGGGATACACCTGATTTAAGTTTTCGATGCGAATGGAGGTGGTTCCCAGAATGGACACCGTTCCGCCCGGCACCAGAATGTCGGCATTGGCTGAAGCGCGCAAGCGGTTGATCACCCGATCGGTGATTCTATTATGGGTGACCAAAAGACTGCCCTTAGAGTAGACCATGTCGATCTTGACACCAGCCAGAGCGGCAATTTCACCGGCCCAGGCGCCGGTGGCATTAACCACCTGATCGGCTTTGATCATCAGTTCTTCGCCGGTCACAAGGTCTCGCAGATGCGTGATCTGGATTTTTTGGTTTTTGATCTCAAAGCCGATAACCTTGGTAAAGCGCAGCAGGGTGGCGCCCAGCTCCTGCGCCTGGGCGATATTCTCTAAAGAGAGTTTAAACGGATCGATGGAAGCATCATTGACGGTGTAAGCCGCAATTAGTTGCTCGGAAAGCACCGGCTCCAGTTCGCGGGCATCCTTGACATCCAGTTCATTGGCAGCGATATCACACCGGGCGCACAAATGCGGAAAATCGGCAACATAGTTTTCATCATCGCCCTGCACCGCAATGAACAAACCACCGCAGTCTTCGATACATTGGGGCGCCAGCTTTTTTAACAGCGCTGCTTCCGCGCGGCATTCTCTGGCGCTGCCCTGATCCGCTGAGACATAGCGCGCCCCGCTGTGCAGCAGACCGTGATTGGCGCCGGAGGTGCCGGCGTTGATATCGCCCTGCTCCACCAGAATCGATTGAACGCCGCGCAGCGATAGATCACGGGCAATACCGGTGCCTGTAGCACCGCCACCGATAATCAAGACCTGGGTATCAAGTTTTTTCACTGTTGAATCACTCCGAAACCGTCCGGTGCTCAAATAGAATCCTGTTCATTTCATAAACGAGATCTTCTTCCTTTCCAATCGCAATCATGGTGGCGGCCGCCAGGCGATGACAGGCATCAGAAAATCCGCCCAGTCGATCGGTGGCTTCCGGCAAAAAAGTATTCAGCGCCCTGGCCGTTCCCTTTTTGATTTTGTCTTCCAGCGGAGCCGGTGCCCGCATCGAAATATTGACGGCCTGTAAGGGCAGATGGCCATAGCGCGGAATCTCGTCGGGAATCAATTGAAATCCGGCGATGTACTTATCGGGATCAAAAAAAGCAGCATTTTTGTTGGCTTCACAAAAGGCACCGATCATTTTACAGCCCATGGGCGCGAAACGATCCTGAACGTGAAACCATTGGATATGAGATGTCTGCCGCAATCCGCCCTGCTCGAGCCGCAATATCTGGTCTGCAAATGCGGTTTGTTGAATCTGTTTGAATCGCACCAGCATTTGATCCGCCATTGCGGTTCTTCCTTCCAAGCAGACCTGAACGCCAACCTCCGGACCTTTGTCAAGATAACCAGCTGCGCCCAGTATGTCCAGGTCGCGTGCCAGCGCCTCCAGCAGAGTGTCTTGATGTGAAGATTTCAAAAAATATTGCTCGCCGGTATCCGTAGTATTTATTCCCAGTTTTCCCTGACGAACGGCTTCCAGCGCTGCTTTGCGATTCTCACTGGCCAAACGCCCCTCAACATAAAAACCATCACCCACCGCCCCGATGGCCGCGATATGGGCCAGATCGACATTCGCCGGATCCATTGTGCGTGCGAACAGGTAACAGGTAGTAGAGGCGCTGATATCACGGTCGCCTTTTAAGCCGAACAAATCAGGATCGAGGTTATGCACCTGTGGATCGGAGGCAGGGTGCGCCACATGATGATCGAGGATGAGGGTTAAATTGCGGCCCTTGTTTAGATCGGAAATCAGCGGCGCGATGCGCCCGGCCATATCGGTGAACACATTCAAGGCACCTTTGCGCTCGAAGATCTTTGCCAGCAACCGGGGATAGGGTTTTTCCAGACAAAGGCGCTCAATTTCAAAGCCCTGCCGTTCAAAAGCCCGGGTCAGGATCGCGCCCGAACTGAGTCCATCGGCGTCATTGTGGTGGAAAATATGAACTTTTTTGGCAGGCCATTTCTGCACGGCATCGCTGGCAGCTGTCATGGCCTTGATCAGTTCTTGGGTCATGGCGTTTGAATGGCCTTTGCTAATCCCTGATTCGTTTTCCGCTCTCCTTATCGAACAAGTGTAATCTTTGCGGGGAAACACTCAAATGCAGGGAGCTGCCCTTTTTGTAATGGTGAATATCCGGAAGGCGGATGGTAAAAAGAGAACGACCTTCTCCTGATTTGCCGTGAACCAGCGTGTCGGCGCCGAGGGTTTCCAGATGGTCTACCAGCATCTTGACGGCACCGTCGCCCGCTGGTGCCAGGCTGAAATGCTCGGGTCGGATACCCACGACGACCGCTTTGTCGCATAATTCGGGTTCTAAATGC
>JASFGN010000485.1:0-3677 GCA_050123735.1 Desulfobacterales bacterium
TACCGATCAATTTAAAACTGGGCCGATTGGCGCATGAACTCAAGGATAAATTTGACTCAAATCTCGCTATTCCGCTCAACCAGGCGCCGGCTCAAATCGCCGACGCGATTTTCCAAAAAATAAAATCTGCATTTCCCGCTGCAAAAAAAGTCAATGTCATTGCAAATTATTCAAATCAGCTGTGGGAAAGAATACATACGCAGGCACCCAAAGGTTTCATTACGCTCTTATTTTTAGGTGGTTATTCGCTTGCTTTAGTTATCTCTATTTTTACATATTTTGGAATCTATCAATATGACAATGATATTTCGGATACGACTGCAACCATTGAAATGGATCCGAGCGATCCGGCCGCCTATTATGAAAGAGGAAACAGATTTTTAGAGACCGGGCAGTACGACGAAGCCATCGCGGATTTCAATAAAGTCTTAGAGATCGAACCAAAACATTCCGATGCCTACGTGAGTCGCGGGCTTGCTTATACCGATACAGGCCGCTATGATCAGGCCCTCGCTGACTACAACAAAGCTCTGGAAATGAATACGACCAACCCGAAGGCATACTATGGCAGAGGATATGCATTTGCCGCAAAAGGGCATCTGGATCAGGCAATCGCGGATTATAACAAGGTTCTCGAAGCCGACCCGGAATTTTCTTTCGTGTATGTAGAACGCGGGCGCGCATATCATCAGCAAGGCCGGTTCGACTTGGCAATGGCGGACTTCAACAAGGCCCTGGAAATTGATCCGGACGAAATCTTCGCCTACTACGGCAGAGGGAATACATGGGCGGCCAAGCAAAATTTTGACAATGCCATCGCAGACTACGATCAGTTTATTGAGATGGTACCGGTGTTTGCTGAAGTCTATGTTAAACGCGGACTGGCATATGAGAAGACGGGCCAATATGACAGAGCGATCGATGATTTCAGCAAAGCCCTAAACTTCAATCCATCTGATGCATCCTGTTACTACCATATGGGGAATGCCCGCGTGGCCAGCAGTGACACTGCTCGAGCGATAGAAGATTACACCAGAGCCCTGAGGATCGATCCTACCTACGCAAAAGCATTTTACAAACGCGGCAGGGCCTGGGCAGAATACGGCGATTGGAAAAAGGCCATTGCCGATTACGACCAAGCCCTGAAGATCGATCCGAGTGAGGCTGAGCCTCATGTCGACCGCGGCAACGCCTGGGCCCAAAGCGGAGATGTTGACCGGGCCATTGCCGACTACACGAAGGCGATAGAGCTAAAGCCGGATGATCCACGGGGCTACTATTTCCGCGGTCAAATCTACACGATGAAGTCACAACCTGAAAAGACCTGCAGCGATTTGAAACGGGCCTGTGAGCTGGGATATTGTGACGGGCTCGACAAACTTAAAAGCAAGCTGGATTGTAGCTAAATGTAGCGAGAGAAATGTTTAGAATTTCGAATGTTTCATCTATGGCCCCCCAAAACGCTGAAACCGTAGTTGCTTTGTAAATCGTTTGACCAACTTTCTAACCTTCCGATTTAACGAATTTAATCTAGATAGGCCCTAAAACCGGTCAACGTTGGTTGCACCCTTTCTGACTTCATTTTCGACATCATCAAACTCCCACCCGGCACTTACTAAATTTTTCCAAAGATCCTGCCAGATAGATCGGATCAATTAATTTGAAGTAAATTAGCTAGTTATTGTTAACTGCGTTTTTATAAGCCACTCTGCAGAACGCCCTTCTTCTGACAGTATGGATCAATACCCCCGGCTGGCATATCCCTTGCTCTGGATAGAAGACGATAGCAGCAGAAAAAATGTTTAACGGAAACGACAAAACCGGGGAAAGAAAAATGAAAAACACAACGCCAAAAAAATACAGTGTCGGAATTGATGTGGGTTCGGTTAGCCTGAACGGCATGGTGATCGATCAAAACAAAGAAATTGTTTTTGAATCTCCGTATAAGCGTCACTTTGGAAAAATCAACGCGGCGATTTTAGAGCTGGTTGAGCATCTGGCGGCGACCTTGGGGCAAAACCATATTCAGTCCATTTCCTTTACCGGAAACCACGGCAAGAAGCTGGCTGAAAAACTGGGCGTCTTCTACGAGTTTGAAACCATCAGTCAGGTCCTGGGTGTCCTGCATATCATGCCGCAGGCCCGGAGTCTGATCTGCATGGGGGGGCAGGATACCGCTTTGATGCAGATTTTTCACGACGCCGGCGGATGGGAGCTGGAGAATTTCAATGCCAACGGGCCCTGCGCTTCGGGCACCGGATCATTTATCGATCAGCAGGCCGAGCGCCTGGCAACATCATTATATGAAAAAAACAAGCAGACCTCCCAGAGTCATATCGATCAGATCCTGGATGACTTCATCCGCCTGGGCCTTAAAAGTGAAAAACCCGCCAACGTGGCCTGCCGCTGCACGGTCTTTACCAAATCCGATATGATCCATCTGCAAAACAAGGGCGAAAAGCTGGAGGACATTATTTACGGTCTGCACGTCGGCAACGCCCGCAATTATATCAGCACGATTGTCGCCAATCGAAAACTCAATGACCCGATTGTCTTTATCGGCGGTTTGTCCAAAAATGAGCTGCAGGTCAGGGCCTTTAGAGCCTACTACCCCGATTTGATCGTTCCGGCCCATAGCACCTCAACCGGAGCGCTGGGTGTGGCACTCAAAGCCCTCGAAACCGGGCGGTCTGAGACCTTCACGCCCGCCGACCTCAAAAAACTGAATGTGCACACGGCCATCGCCGTGCCGGAGGCGCCCCCCCTGATCCTGAAAAAAACCGCGGTGCCCGATGCGCCGGATACCCGCCGCAAAATACTGGCGCTCAAAACGCCGGCCTATCTGGGAATCGATATCGGCTCGACGACCACCAAATACGCTCTCATCGACGAAAACCGCAGGCTCATCCATAAACATTACGTCCATACCCGGGGTAAGCCGGTGGAAGTGACCCAGCGACTGCTCAAGCATATCGTCGATGAGCTGGGCGGCCGAATCCGGATCAAGGGCGTGGCCACAACCGGCTCGGGACGTTATGTCGTCGGCGACTTTTTAAATTCTGATCTCATCATCGATGAAATCACGGCCCACGCCAGAGGTGCGGTCGAAATGGATCCGCGGGTGGATACCATTTTCGAAATCGGCGGCCAGGATGCCAAATACATCTCGCTGGTCAATGCCAACCCGCTGGATTTCGATATGAACAAAGTTTGCGCCGCCGGCACCGGCAGTTTCCTGCATGAACTGGCCAATAAGTATGGCATCAATATCGTCGACGAGTTCCAGGATATCGCCCTTTCGGCCGCGGCCCCGGTCAAACTCGCCGATCGCTGCACGGTTTTCATGGAATCCGACTTGGTCTCCTATTACCAGCAAGGGGCCAGCCGGGAAAACCTGATGGCCGGGTTGTGTTATGCCATTGTCCACAATTATTTAAACCGCGTGGTCGGCAAAAGAAAAATCGGACAGCGCATCATGTTCTTAGGCGGGCCGTCTTTGAATAAAGGTGTTGTGGCGGCCTTTGAAAATGTGCTGGATCGCGGCCTGCAGGTTCCGCTGCATCGCGAGGTGCTCGGTGCTTATGGCGCGGCCATTGCGGTTCAGGAAAAAATGAAGACCGAAAACATTACCCGCAGCACTTTCAGGGGCATGTCCGGCGCCATCACCGATCGTATGA
>JASFGN010000486.1:0-3676 GCA_050123735.1 Desulfobacterales bacterium
GAGACGGCGCCCATGCCGCCGGTGATCGGATTTTTTTTGCTGGCCGGTCCTTCAAACCGCTCCGGGTAATCCATGGCGGTGGGCAGTATCTGGAATTCGCCGTTTTTGTCCACCAGAATCGTAAAGCTGATTTCGACCCCGGACATCAGGCTTTCGATTAAGAGGGGCCAGGCTCCTTTGCCGCCGAACATTTTTTTATATTCTTTTTTATAATCCTTGATGAGTGTATCGTAAACTTCTCTGATCTCCCAGGAATTTAAAATGATACGTGCGCCTTTGCCACCGGCGCTGAACGGGTATTTTAAAACAGCGCCGCCGAATTGTTGAATATATTCCAGGCAGGTAAGCAGGATGGTGGTGTAGTTTTTTGCATCCACCGCTGTCCATGACGTCGCCACCGGTATATTGGCTTCCTGACACAGCTCTTTACATTTGATTTTGTCCCCCTCGATAAAAGCCGCGTCTTTTTTGAGGCCGACAATGCGCTCTGCAAAACCGGCAGCCTCGACCTCATCGACCAGCCCGTCAAACAAAAGCGCTTCGGGCATTGGGACGACATAGTCGATCGCCCCCTTTCTGAGGGCATCGATAATGGCCGCTGCATATTGATCATAAGAATTTCCTTCTGTTGGGATAAAGGCAACCGGCCAGTTCATCGTTTCCGCAAATTTTGGCATCGAAGGTGTGCCCCGCACAACCACACCCTGGAAGGTGTCTTTATAAATTTCGCTGGTGGCCGTAGATACCACCAGGGCGCACAAAAGGGTTCGACCGTCGGTTCCGGCAAAGGCAATTTTTTTCATGCACTGTTCCTTTCAGGCGATTATGGACATCAGATTATTCACATGGGGCCTTCATTAACAAATTGCAGGCAACGGGGTCAAACGGATTTTAGGGGTTCAAGGTTCCCGTCTTCGCTCTTTCGAGTTACGCCGTGGCCGGCAGGGGTCAGCGTTCAAAGGTTCAACACCCTGGCTGCTGGCTTCTCGCTGCTTGCTGCTGGCAGAAGCATGGCACCAGTTACGGGTTCTGGATTGTGGATTTTTCTCTCACAGAGCCCACGGAGATCTTGGAGAAAAAACTTCTTTTATTTAAAAAACGCTCGGATTTTTTTCGGTGGTGTCTTATCACTCAAATGGCAGGCGCATGCAAAAGTGCCCGGAAGCCAGCAGCCAGTGGCCAGTTGCCAGCGGCCAGCAGCAAGGGAATTGCGCCGTGAATTTTATTGGACAATATGTGCAAAAATGATATAAAACACAAAACACAAAACACCAGACACTCCGGAGTGATTATGATACCCGGTTTTGCCAAAATTGTTGAAGAGCGCATTCGCAAAGCCCAAAAAAAGGGTGAATTTGATAATCTGGAAGGCAGCGGGGAGCCCTTAAACCTTTTGAATGATCAAACCGTAGCGGAAGAGTTGCGCCTGGCATACAAAATTCTAAAAAATGCCGACTGTCTGCCCCCCGAAATTGAGCTCAAAAAGGAGATCAGGCAAACCGAAGATCTCCTGGCCGAAATGACCGGAACCACTGAAAAATACCGGGCGATCAAAAAACTCAATTATCTGATCATGAAACTCAATACGCTGCGGAGCACTGCCATTGAATTTGAAGAACCCCAGAAGTACGGGGGTAAATTGATTGAAAAGCTCGAAGCATCCGTTTCTCAGGCAAGAGATAAAAAATAGTCTGCAGCGTTGTTTTCTCAGTTCCCGGAAGGAAGTGAGAAAGAATAAAAAAATCCTGAAAATCCTGTAGATCCTGTCTAAAAATAATCGGAGAAAAAGGCGGTAATTATGGGAAAATTGAGGTTAGCGCTGCTTTCCGGCGGGGTATCATCGGAACGCGAAGTGTCTTTAAACAGCGGTGATCAGGTATTTGAAGCCCTGGACAAAGATAAATATCAGATTAAGCGCTATGATCCCAAAACCGATCTGGCCCGTCTGGTGGAAGATGCGCCCGGGATTGATGCGGCCCTGATTATCCTGCACGGCCCGTACGGAGAAGATGGAACGGTCCAGGGCCTTCTTGAGTTGCTGGGCATTCCGTATCAGGGCTCGGGTGTTCTCGGCAGCGCCCTTGCCATGAATAAGCTGGCGGCTAAATATCTGTATGAAAAGGCCGGTCTGCCGGTGCCGCCTTATATCGCGCTGCAAAAAGGGGATCCGTTGGACCCGGCAGCCTTGGAAAAACAGCTTGGCCTGCCGCTGGTGGTCAAGCCCAACGAGGCGGGTTCCAGTGTCGGCATGAGCATCGTAAGATCAGCGGACGCCATTGCAGCGGCGGTGGAAAAGGCATTTGCCCATGATGCCACCATATTGCTTGAGGCCTACATCGAAGGCACCGAGCTGACCGGGGGGGTGATCGGCAACCGGGAACTGCTGGCCCTGCCGCTGATTGAAATCATTCCCGACGATCAACACGAGTTTTTCGATTACGAGGCCAAATATACGGCCGGTATCACCCGGGAAATCTGCCCGGCGCGCATCGATGATCAGATGACCGCAAAAGCCCAGGCCTATGCCAAAACGGCGCACAGCGCTCTTTTTTGCAAAGGCTACAGCCGAACGGACATGATCCTAAAGGACAGCCAGATATTCGTTCTGGAGACGAACACCATCCCGGGGATGACGGCAACCAGTTTGCTGCCTCAGGCCGCCCAGGTTGCCGGATTCAGTTTTAGCCGCCTTCTTGACGAACTCATCTCGCTTTGCATCGAAGATCATCAGCGCAGACGGTGAGCTTATGATTGTCAAAAATAATCAGGAGCTCAAAGCGCTTTATCATAAATTATCAAGCGGTGATGTTTTTATCGGCAATCTGTCGTTGAAATATCTGAAGCACACGATGCTGATCGATCTGCGCGAGCGCGGTATCCGCTGCCTGCCTTCAGCGCTCGCGCAGATTCTCAATAGTTCAAAAGTCGCCCAGGCGTTTGTTTTAAGAAATTGGATGCTGCCGCATACGCGCGTGATTCCCCGCCGCAGTGATTTAATCGAGGCGCTGAATGCATATAACCAGCGGGACATCGGACCGGTGGTGACCAAGCAGGACGGCATGCACTGTGGCCATGGAATTCGCCGCTGGGAAACCATGGAAACCCTCTACAGTTTTATGGCCCTGGATCCATCGGCCTATCCGTTTGTGCTGCAACCCTTTCAAAAACAATTTACCGATGTGCGTATCATCATCGTTGCAGACTATGTCGAAGCCTACACCCGGCATAATCCTCACAACTTCAGGGTAAACATTACGCTGGGTGGGACCAGTTCTGTCTATGAATTGAGTGCGCAACAGGAAGATTTTTGCCGTGCGGTCATGCAGCGAGGGAATTTTCCGTACGCGCACCTCGATCTGATGGTGCTGGAGAACGGCGCCTGTTACCTGTCGGAAATCGCACTAAACGGCGGCGTTAAAGGGGCCCGGATCAGCCGGCAGGAACTGGATCAGAAAAAAATGGCAGTGCTGGAAAATTTAGCAAAGAAAAATGTCTAAAATTTAGAATGCCTTAAATGCCTAAAGTTTCACTACAGTATCCACTGTACCTTAATTTTAGCTCATTTTAGTTCAATTTACATTTTAGTTCATTTCTCACTAGAAGAAGGAGGAAAATTGAGCGCGGAAACAAAACCACAAGTCGGCATTGTTATGGGAAGTGACTCTGACCTGGACGT
>JASFGN010000487.1:0-3670 GCA_050123735.1 Desulfobacterales bacterium
TGCCAAGACGGAAAGAACGCAGTAGGGACCGCGGCAGTAGGCCACTATTTCCTGGTCGCGCGGTAAATCCGACAGGTGCTGCTGCAGCGCCTTAAGTGGAATGGATAGGGCGCCGGCAATATGCCCGGCATTGTATTCTACCGACGGGCGCACATCCAAAACAGTCACCGCTTCTTCGCGCATGAGTCTTAGAAGTTTTTCACGATCCACCGGCATCATCCCCTCTCTGCCTGCCAGGAAACGTCGTTTGATCTGCTCGACTTCCGCCAGCCTGCTTTCAGCCAGCAGGCGCATGGATCGAAAAAATTCGCAGACCCTTTCATCGGCGAGCCGGTAAACGACGTACAGACCTTCTTTGTCGGCATCCACCAGACGGGCTGATCGAAGTATCTGTAGATGCTGGGATGCATTGGCGATGGTCAAACCGGACTCTTTGGCTAAAACTTCCACTGTACGCGGTCCCTGGCAAAGGAGGTCAAGCAGTTCCAGACGCCTGGGACTGGAAACCGCCTTGCCGACGCGTGCGAATTGCTCATATATCGCATCTTTGAAGGCACGGTTTGGATTTTTCATAGCGCATAACTTTATAATTCAATTGATTACTTGAATAATAGACTAAATTTTTATTGCTGTCAAAGGAATCTATGGCGATCTCTGAGAGCTGAGGCCGCCAAAGAAACTTTTGCGATGGCCTTTAAACAAAATAATCAGCATACCACAGAGAAAATAGAGGATGTCGCGTGCCACGGTCACTTCGGATGAGCCGGCATATCCGCTTTGACCGGCAGAAAAACAGCCGCAATCAAATTCGTGGCCGCGAATGATATTGATCATTAGAGCCGCCGTAAAGGCCAGCAGCATAACATTAATGATGATGGCTGCCGAGCGGGGGTAAAATCCGGCGATAAGGGCGAGTCCGGCAACAAGTTGCAGAAACGGTATGATAATGGCGATCAGGTTAATTAAAACATGCGGGAAAAGATCATAGCCGTAAACAATTCTGGCGAAATCATCGGGCGACAAAATTTTGGGGATACTGGAATAGACAAAGGTGAGACCCAGAATCCAGCGGGCTGCCAGTTCGATCCAGCTGTTGTTGAAGATTTTCTGTTTGAAATTATTCAATCGGATACCCCTCCGCCTGCCAGCCTGGAAAACCGTCGATAAAAATCCGTATCTCGCTGTACCCGGCCTCCAGGAGCAACCGGGCCAGATGATGACTGTCTTCACAGGTTCGGCCCGAGCAATAGGCAATGATGGGTTGATCCAGCGGATACTGATTCATGAACGATTCAATGTGTTCATCAAATTGGCCCACCGGCAATGATATGGCCCCGGGAATGTGGCCGCTTTCATAGTCCCCGAGCGAACGTGCGTCCACAAAAAGCGTATCACCGTCATAAAATATTTTGGCGGCATCGGTTACGCGGTCGATTTCCGCAATGCGATATTCATTTTCATCTGCGGCATTGGCTGTAATGACGCCCTTGGCCGTGTCCCATTGCCCGACCAGATCAATACCCCTGGGCGACAGGTGGTTGACCACCAGCGCCAGTAGCACCGAAACACCCACCAGCATGATAATTTCCTTTATTGTTTTACGATTGAGCATTGAGCAGGTCTTTACGGTTTTGCCTCGATTTGTACTGTGGGAGCGGCTTTTAGCCGCGATCTCCGAATAATGCAGTCATTGGCCTTTATTCCTACTGAAAGCCGCTTCCACGAGAGGTTGGCAAAAATTTGTTTCAAAAAGAAACTTAAATACAAGTGGGGCCCTTCAATTTGCCAGTTTCGTTGCAATTTCGGCCACATGTTTGCCCTGGAAGCGGGCGCCCTCCAATTCGTTCTTACTGGGCATGCGCGAGCCATCCCCGCCGGCTATTGTCGAGGCACCATAAGGCGAGCCCCCGGTAATTTCATCGACGCGCATCTGGCCCTGAAAGGCATACGGCAGGCCCACCACAACGAACCCGTGATGCAGCAAGGTGACATGGAAGGTCAAAATGGTCGATTCCTGTCCGCCATGCTGGGTAGCGCTGCTGGTAAAAACACTACCAACTTTTCCCACCAGGGACCCATTTGCCCACAGCTGACCGGTGGCATCTAAAAATTGGCGCATCTGCCCGCACATATTGCCAAAGCGGGTCGGCGTACCGAAGATAACCGCATCGGCCCGGGCCAGCTCGTCCACCGTGCATTCAGGGATGTGCGCAAATGCCTTTTGGGCCTCAACAGCGCCCATTTTCTCCAAAACTTCCGGCGGCAATGTCTCCGGCACCCGCCGAATGTCGACCTGTGCGCCGCCCACTTTTTTTACGCCTTCGGCAACCGCCTCGGCCATTTGATAGACATGTCCGTAGGTGGAATAAAAAATGACGAGTACTTTCATGGTATATACTCCTTTTGTTCGCGTTTTATGCTTACTTTCTTAATCCTAATCTTCTATATCAATCAAGAGGAGGTCCCGGTTTTAACCTGACAGGGATCACTTTTGCACGTATTCACCTCGACGGTGATATGCGCTATCTCATCATAATCCGCCAGCAATTTCTTATAATGATCGGGTGATTTGGGATAATGGGTAACGATGGAGACGATGGCTGACAGGTGATGGGTGCCCACCCGCCATACGTGCAGATCCGACACCCGATTGTCTGAATCTGACTCGATCAGAGATTTGATTTCAGCGATGGCCTCCGGGTTGACATCGCGATCCAGCAGCACCTTGCCGCTATCGACCAGTAATCCGTAGGACCAGCGGCTAATGATCATGGCACCAACGATACCCATGATGGGATCCATCCAGATCCAGCCGAAGGCCTTGCCGGTAAACAAGGCAATGATGGCCAGCAGTGACGTCAAGGCATCGGCCAGGACATGAAAATAAGCCGCCTTTAAGTTATGGTCACGAACTTTTGGGGGATGGTCATGGGGGTGTGCTGTGTGCTCATGATGGTGCTTTTCCTGCAACAAAAAAGCACTGATGACATTGACCACCAGGCCGACAAATGCCACGGCAATGGCCTCGTTGAATCGAATCGGCTGCGGAGAAACCAGCCGCTGAATGGATTCAACCCCGATCAATAAGGCAATAACCGCCAATACCACCGCGCTGGTAAAGCCGCCCAGCACACCGACTTTACCGGTGCCGAAACTGTAATTGGGGTTATCGGAGTGTTTGCGCGCATAATAGTAAGCAAAGGCCGTGATCCCCAGTGCCACCGCATGGGTACCCATATGCCAGCCATCGGCCAGCAGCGCCATGGAGCCAAACACGTAGCCGGCGGCCACCTCGATGATCATCATCGACAGCGTCAGCATAATCACCCGGCGCGTATTGCGTTCGCCACGGCCGTCCTCAATATTATAACGGTGGCGGTGTTGCCATCTTTTCAGTGTGTAAATGTGCACATTGATCCTCTGATAAATCTTAATGAAACCGTTGCAATTGAATCGGGTTACCATTACCTGCCAAGGTGCATAGAAGTGGTTTCAAACCCCCATCTGAGGTCCAATGGCTGCCTTGCAAACCTCCGGTAAATATACACATTCACATGTATGCTGCCCTTTTCCGCTCGGCCTGCCTCTTGTCCTTGAACCTGATCTGAGGTTTTGAAACCACTCAATAATATGTAAGCAGTTAACGGGTGATTTCAACCATCTAAACACG
>JASFGN010000488.1:0-3656 GCA_050123735.1 Desulfobacterales bacterium
CACATCAAAGGCATGAACCATTTGCCTTATCTGGGGCCGCTGCTGGATGCCGGCATGGCCACCCTGTTTGCGTTTGAGATCAGAGAGGCCCTGCGCTACCTGAACGAACCGGATTTCTATCTGCACTCCGAAGATATCGATGAGGAAGCCGGCAAAATCTGGCTGGGGGCTGCCGACGATACCGTTTTCCGCAAACGCGGGGTTGAGTTTGTGGACGGCTCCGCACCGGGCTTTGCCGCCATCGTCGGCGCTGCGCCGGATCCTGAAATTGCCAAGATGATTGTCGAGGAATATCAGAGACGCAGTCTGTACATTTTCCTGGCCGCCGGTCACAACAACACATCGGTGGCCCAGCAGCTGCTGGAAGCCGGCGTTCAGATCGGCTGGAACACCCGCATCGTGCCTTTCGGCCCCTATATTTCATCGGCCATTTTTGCCCTAGGTTTTGCCAACCGGGCGGCGATGGCCTTCGGCAACGTCCAGCCGGGCGATTATAAAACCATGCTGATGTACAACAAGAACCGCATCTTTGCCTTTGTCAACGCCCTGGGCGAAGTCGGCACCGATTGGGCCGGTGCGGCTGCAGGATGCGTTAACTGGGGTTTCCCGACCCTGGCCGACACCGACATTCCCGAAGTGCTGCCCACCGGAATCTGTACCTATGAGCATGTGGTGGCCAACGTGCCCCACGAGGAAATGGTCCAGAAATCGGTTGAAGTCCGCGGGCTGAAAGTCAGTGTATCGTCAATCGAGATTCCCTGCTCCTTCGGACCGGCTTATGAAGGCGAGCGTGTGCGCGGCGCGGATCTTTACGCCCAGATGGGCGGTGGCAAGACCCAGTGCACCGAGTTGGTCAAGATGGCTGAGATGAATGAAATCGATGACGGCAAAATCGAGGTGGTCGGCCCGGACATTACCGAGATTAAAGAGGGCGAGACCATGCCGCTGGGCATTTATGTCCAGATCGCCGGGCGTGAGTTTCAGACGGACTTTGAGCCGATCATCGAGCGTCAGATCCACCACCTGATCAACTACATTCAGGGCATCATGCACATCGGCCAGCGCGATATTGCCTGGATCCGGGTCAGCAAAGCGGCCATCGAAAAGGGCTTCACCCTGAAAGATATCGGCACGGTGCTGCACGCCAAGTTCCATCAGGATTTTCAGAAAATCGTCGACAAGGTCCAGGTGACGCTCTACACCGAGCAAAAGGATGTGGATGAGCTGACCAAGCGCGCCCGGGCCGAATACAAATCCCGTGACGAGCGGGTTGAAAAGATGACCGATGAGGATGTTGAAACCTATTACTCCTGCACCCTGTGCCAGTCGTTTGCACCCAACCATGTCTGTACGGTCAGCCCGGAGCGCACCGGACTGTGCGGGGCTTATAACTGGATGGACTGCAAGGCGTCTTTTGAAATCAATCCCACCGGTCCCAACCAGCCGATCGAAAAGGGCGAATGCCTGGATCCGGTTCTGGGCCAGTGGAAAGGCGTCAATGAATTTGTGCAAAAAGCGTCCCGCGGGGCGGTGAATCATTACAACTTTTACTCCATGGTCCATGATCCCATGACCACCTGCGGTTGCTGTGAATGTATCGCCGCCATGTTGCCGTCCTGCAACGGTGTCATGACCGTTGGACGGGACTATACCGGGGAAACCCCCTGCGGCATGAAATTCACCACCCTGGCCGGTGTCATGGGCGGGGGCGCATCTTCTCCGGGATTTGTGGGGCATTCCAAGTTCAACATCACCCAGCGCAAATTCATCCTGGGCGATGGCGGTATCAAACGGCTGGTGTGGATGCCCAAGGATCTGAAAGAGGAAATCCGCGAACGGCTGGTCAAACGCGGTGAGGAAGTCGGCATGCCGGATCTGATCGACCGTATTGCGGATGAAACCGTCGGTGTCACCGAGGAAGAGATTCTGCCCTTCCTGCAGGAGAAAAAACATCCGGCTCTGGAAATGGATCCGATCATCGGAGGCTAGTTGACAAGCGTTGCATGTTGTGCGTCTCGGGTTTACGGGTTTACGAATACGGCGACCCGTTTACTTTGACGCGCAACGCGCAACGCGTAACTCGTAACACGAAACAAGGAGAAAGAGATGGCATTAACCGGTATTCAGATTTTTAAATTACTGCCGAAAACCAACTGCAAGGAATGCGGTGTGCCGACCTGCCTGGCATTTGCCATGAATCTGGCCTCCGGCAAAGCGGAACTGGACAGCTGCCCATACGTATCGGATGAAGCCCGGGAGCAACTGGCTGAGGCCTCCGCGCCACCGATCCGCCCGGTGCCCATCGGCAAAGGTGTGCGTGCCGCCACAACAGGAGGGGAAACGGTTCAGTACCGTCATGAAAAAACTTTTTACAATCCCACCCTGCTGGCTGCTACCGTTGGTTCCGACATTGCCGAGTCGGATCTTGAAACCAAACTAAAGGCCTGGAATGCCTTTCAATACGAACGGGTGGGCCTGAACCTGCGGCCGGAGCTGGTGGCGCTCAAAGATGTCAACGGTGACAAGGATGCGTTTGCCAATGCGGCCAAAAAGATCGCCGAATCTTCTGAATTTAACCTGGTGCTGATGACCGAAGACCCCGGTGTCATGAAGGCCGCCGTTGATGTCAGCGGGTTCAAACGTCCCTTACTGTATGCGGCCACCGAAAACAATGTGGATCAAATGGGGGCTCTGGCCAAGGAACAGGGGTTGCCCCTGGCCGTGCGGGCCGATTCGATGGAAGGCCTGCTGCCGTTGACCGAAAAACTCACCGAGATGGGCATCAAGGATATTGTTCTGGACCCGGGGTCCCGCGAAATAAAACAGGCCCATCAGGACCAGGTAGCCATCCGGCGGGCAGCTCTCAAAGATCTGAATCGTTCCGTGGGCTTTCCGACCATCGTTTTCCCGAACGAGATGGCCTCAAATCTGGATATGGAGACTTTGATTGCCGGGACATTTATCGCCAAATACGGCGGCATTGTTGTCCTTTCGGATTTTGCAGGTGAAAGTCTGTTTCCCCTCCTGCTGGAACGGTTAAATATTTATACGGATCCTCAGCGACCCATGACGGTCACCGAAGGTATTTATGAAATCAATAATCCGGATGAAAATTCGCCGGTGATGGTGACGACTAATTTTGCGTTGACCTACTTTATCGTTTCCGGTGAAATTGAAGGCAGCCGGGTTCCCTCCTGGCTGCTGATCAAGGATTCCGAAGGCCTATCGGTCATGACGGCCTGGGCGGCCGGTAAATTTGCCGGGGATGATGTCGGCATGTTCGTCAAAAAATCCGGAATTGCGGACAAGGTCAAGAACCTGGAACTCATCATCCCGGGATACGCAGCCGCCATTGCCGGGGATGTCGAGGAAGAACTGCCGGGCTGGAATATTACGGTAGGGCCAAGAGAAGCGGCCCATATCCCTGGGTTTCTAAAGGCAAGATAACATCTTGGAATAATGGAATACTGGAAGGATGGAACGATGGTTAATTAAAGGATATAATCAATTTTTGATTTTAGCGTTAAGATGATGATTGCCGTTAACCAGGCAATTCGATATCAATTCGGATCAATGGCCGGGGGCTTGAACCCATTTTTCCAATATTCCAGCAATCCAACATTCCAATTGGGGCGCAGCCCCTGACTTTTGGGAGG
>JASFGN010000489.1:0-3655 GCA_050123735.1 Desulfobacterales bacterium
AGGGCAGTGAACATGTATAGCACCAGTCCCGAAACATAATCCCGGGCCCATCCGGCAAATAGAAGTGCACAAACCGCACAAGCCGTCATGGATATCAAATAAAGCCTTTTGGGGCACAAACGGTCTGCCAGAAAAGAGAAAATCACAAGGGACACAGCATATCCGAGCTGAAATCCCCCGGCAATGCTTCCGGCCGCAGCGGCCGACATCGCCCACTCTTGCTGCACCACCGGCAAAGTGGCTGCATAGGTCATGAATACCAAACCGTTGAAGGTTCTCGCCAGACAAATACCGGCAAGCCACCAATCGAATTGGGTTCTGAATTGCAACGCGTCATCCTTCCGTCTGTCAATCGGATTTTGGTGCTGGCGCATCAATCCGGCCAGATCAGGTATATAGTGGTTGTCAAAAAAACGTTCCGATGGCAGGACGTTTTTTTGCTACAACACTTATGCCGACATCCTTTATACCGAACATTATTATGACCATCGGTATAAATAAAAAAACCCTGCCTTGAATAAAATCAAGGCAGGGTTTTTTTAGCGACGGCAATCGAAGGTTAATTGCCATTGGGTCTCGGATAAAGGCCGGCGGCTTCGACGATCTCGGGCACCTTTTCTTCCCACTCGATGGCCATGATGTGGAAACCGGCGACGCCTTCGCATTCTTTTAGGCGCTGGATGGACTCGACGCACATCTTGATACCTTCGTCGGCCTGTTTCCCTTTTTCGACACCCTGCAGGCGCTTGATGACCTCATCGGGCACGTCCATTCCCGGCACGCGTTTTTGCATGTACTTGGCCATGCCTACAGACTTCATGGGCGTCAGGCCGGCCAGGATAAAGCATTTTTCATGCAGCCCGCGGTCGCGAACGCCTTTCATCCACTCTTCGAATTTTTCCAGATTGTAAATGCACTGGGTCTGAATGAACTCGACTCCGGCGGCCACCTTTTTGGCCAGACGCGGTACCCGGATTTCAAAGGGGTCGGCAAATGGATTGGCGGCCGCACCGACAAACATCTGGGGTTTGCCATCCAGTTCGTCACCGCCTAAAAATTTGCCCTCATCACGCATGTGCCGTATAGCCTGAATCAGCTGGATCGAATCAATATCATGTACATTCTGGCCCTGGGGACAATCACCAAAGCTTTGATGGTCGCCGGACAGGCACAAAATGTTATGGATTTCAAAAGAGGCGGCCCCAAGAATATCGCTTTGCAGGGCGATGCGGTTGCGATCGCGCGTAACCATCTGCAGCACCGGTTCCAGGCCCATTAATTTCAGGCGTATACAGGCGGCCAGACTGCACAGACGCGTCATGGAGGTCTGGTTGTCGGTGATATTGATGGCGTCGACATGGTCTTTGATCATCTCGCCTTTTTTAACAATGTGTTCGATATTGCTGCCGCGGGGCGGCCCGCACTCGGAGGTAACGGCCAGATGCCCTTCTTTGAGAATTTTTTCCAGTTTGCTCGGTGTGTTTGTTGTCATTGCTTCACATCCTCCCTTACGACTTTTCGGGGCCCTCCGGCCCGGTCCGTCGACCAGTCCTTGATGGGACAAAGCTTCTCGTATTCATCAAGTTTATCCAGAGCCTTGAGGCGATCGATGATCAATTGCCAGGCGCAGTCAACTTCGGCATTGATCTCACAGCGGCCGGTGGTCGACCCGCCGCAGGGACCGTTGAACAACCGCTTGGCGCAGCGCGCCACCGGGCAGATGCCCCCGGTTGTAGCCAGGATACACTGTCCACAAGCCTGGCAGCGCTCGGTCCAAACACCGCGCTCTTCAGTGGCTCCCAAAAAGGTGGTATTCACCCCCGGATAAATGGGCTTGTCGTGGTATTGCTCGGCGGTAAATTGAACGCCAACGCCGCAGGCAAGGGATACTACTGCATCATACTGATCGATCGAATCCCGCAGTTCATCCAGATACTCACGATCACATTGTCGCTCCAGGGTCAATTCATCGATCTTGACCTCTTTGCCCTCTTTGCTGGCATGCATCCTTAAGGCCGAAGCCAGAACGCCGACTTCTTTTTTGCCCCCGGCTTCGCAAACGGTAACACACTCGTTGCAGCCCAGGATCAGGATGTTCTTGTGATCTTTGAGGCATTCGATGATTTCCTCAATTGGTTTTTTGTCGGCAACAATCATGGAATCTAACCTCTCCTTTTGAATTGAATATTTAAAATTGAAAAATGAATATTTTCACCAGGAACCTATTTATAATTTAAATTTGACTATTTTCCGCATTTCAACCTGCAATATTCAATAGTCAATATTCAATCATTTTTCAGGCTGCCTTGTTTTTGGCAACCCGGATCGGGTTGGGACCCAGTTCTTTTATCTTTTGAGTCATCTCGGTGGCATACTGCGCAAACCGCGGGCCTTCACTGGATGACAAGTTATACATCCGGGCCCGTTCGCCACCGATGCCGACCGTGTCCAGTATTTTCTGGGCCTGCTCCACCCTTCTGCGAGCCATCAGGTTTCCGGCGTTAAAATGGCACTCTCCTTCGAGGCATCCAATGACGGCCACGCCATCGGCGCCTTTTTCAAAGGACCGCATGATATGAATCACATCGACTTTACCGGTGCAGGGCACCCGAACGATCCTTACATTGGTCGGGTATTGCAATCGCATCGAACCTGCCAGGTCCGCCGCCGTGTAACCTCAGAAATTGCAGCAAAAGGCAATGATGATCGGTTCAAAATCCTTGCTCATGGTTTCCTCTCTAAAAGTAAATGCCTAAAGTGAACTAAAATGACTAAAGTGCCTAAAGTTAATGAATTCTGTCCTTTTTAATATTCCGCATTTATTCCGCATTCCCAATTCCGCATTCCGATTTCTATAAGACACCCTCCAACAGCGCATCCACCTTGCAGATGATCTGATCATCCTCATACCAGTTCAACTGAATCGCCTTGGCCGGACACTCCGCAGTACAGATGCCGCAACCGTGACAGAGGGCCGCATCTATTTCGCTGACGCCATCGGCATTGATCCTGGGCACATCATACGGGCAGGAGCGCACACAGATCAGACAGGAAGCGCACTTATCGGCTTCAACCTGCGCGGTGACCGCCGAGAGGGTCAAATAATCCTGGGCCAGAAATGTCACCGCTCGCGAGGCGGCCGCATAGGCCTGGGCGATGCTTTCCGAGATCAGTTTGGGGCTGTGGGCTGTGCCGCATACAAAAATCCCTTCGGTCGCCATATCCACGGGCCGTAATTTCACATGCGCTTCCATGAAATAGCCCTCGGGTGTGCGCGCCAGTTTGACAATTGAAGACAGCTCCTCGGTATCCTCAGCTTCCATGCCGGCACTGAGAACCAGTAAATCCGTGCTGACGCTCAGCTTGCGGTTGAGCACGTGGTCGCTAAAGGTGACCTCGATGCCGTCTTTGGCGGCCTCGGCCACCGGCGGGTCTTCGGGATCAAACCGGAAAAAGAATACGCCCTGACGCCGGGCCTCGGTATAATAGTCTTCCAGAAGCCCGTAGGTCCGGATATCGCGGTAAAGAACAAATACCTCGGCATCCGGATATTTTGCCTTGATGTGCAGTGCGTTTTTAATAGCCGTCTGGCAACAGACACGGGAACAGTTGGGATTCTCCTCGTTACGCGATCCGATGCACTGAATCATAACCA
>JASFGN010000490.1:0-3652 GCA_050123735.1 Desulfobacterales bacterium
AATTTCAGCGAGCGACCAAACAGAAGAAATTCAATTTTCTCTGCCCGAATTTGCCCGCGCGCTGGTGGAAACCGGTGGCTGGGTAGAATATGCCGACAGCCACTATTAATCTATGCAAACCGCTCCGCTTATAAGCCTTGACAACATAACCGTTCGTTTACGTGACCGACCCTATCTTCACAATACGTCCTGGCAAATCTGTTCCAATGAGAACTGGGCCGTACTGGGTCCAAATGGATCCGGCAAAACCACTTTTGCCCGTTCGCTATTGGGTCAAGTTCCCATCGTCAGCGGCCACATCAGATATCACTTTTCCGAAAACGATCACCACAGCTGGGCCGCTGTTGCCGGTCAGATGGGGTATGTCGCGCCCGAACTTCATCGCGAAATTTTTACACGCGAAAACCGCAAAGGTTTCTTCCGGGAGCTCAGTGGCAAAAGACAGGAGTTTACATCGGTCAAAGATCTGATTACCCATCAGGCGGCTGGAGACGCCCGGCAGATTCATCATCTCAAAATGCTGCGCGAAGTTGCTGAAAAAATCAGCATCCAGCAGTTACTGGAAAGAGATGTTACTTCATTGACCACCGGCGAAATGAACAGAGTCTTAATCGCCAGGGCATTATTCAAAGGCCCGAGCCTATTGATTTTGGATGAACCCTTTGCGGGACTGGACGAACCGACCCGCCAATCCCTGGCAGATACCATTAACACGCTGGCTCAAACAAACGTCCAGTTGATCTTAATTACCCATCGTTTCGATGAAATTCTTCCGAGCGTAACGCACATCTTATTGTTAAAGCAGGGCCAAATTTATAAAGCAGGCAAAAAAGAGGCGGTATTCAGACCGAAAATTGTCGAGCAGGCCTATGAAACGGACAATCCGTTGCTTCCGTTGGATCCGCAAGTGCTTTTCAGCATGCCGCCCGGCAGCGCAGCAAAGAAATCTCAGATGGATGACCATAAACCAGGCGCCGGTGGCCGTGTTTTAATCGAGATGAAGAAGGTCACCGTTCAGTACGGCTCAAAATTGATCCTCGACGGCTTCAACTGGAAGGTCAGAGACGGTGAAAACTGGATGATCCGGGGGCCGTCAGGAGCCGGCAAGTCCACCGTGCTCGCGCTCATAAACGGGGACAACCTGCAGGCCTATGCCAATGACATCTACCTGTTCGGTCAAAAACGGGGTGCGGGTCAGAGCATATGGGATATCAAGGAAAAAATCGGCTATATTTCATCTGATCTGCAGTTGCGGCAACATCAGCACACCGATGCTTTTGAAGTGGTGTGTTCGGGTTTTTTTGCCTCAAACGGGCTGTATCGGAAGTGCAGCGCCGAACAGCTGGCCATAGCCGGCGCCTGGTCCAGGTTTTTAGGGATCCATGACCTGGCCGATCAGAAATTCGGGCGTCTTTCGCACGGGCAGCGCCAGTTGATCCTGCTCGCCCGGGCAATGGTTAAATCGCCGGTGTTTCTTATACTGGACGAACCCTTGCAGGGGCTGGATATCAGAAACAAAGCAACGCTGCGCAATGTTTTTGACTATATCGGCTATCACACGCCGACCCATTTAATTTACGTGCCCGATCAGGAAGATCAAAATTTAAATTGCATTACCCACGTGCTGCAGATGGATCGCGGCAAAGCCGTTCAAATAAAATCTTTTGGGAGTTAAAACTTGACGGTCCAAAATTACAAGATAAAGAGCGCCCCAACGATTATGGGTGCCTAAAGTGAACTAAAGTTGGAGGTGCCTAAAGTTTCGGTGTCGCTTCGCTCCAGCATTCAATATAAACAAATGATAGAATTCCTTAACTTTAGTCACTTTAGATCACTCTAAACTCTAGCGCACTTTCATTAAAGCATCTTTAAGATCGCTTTACTGTGTTGCGGATGCAACCAACACCCTCAACCTCGCACTCGACAACATCTCCGGCTTTTAGCAGCACCGGTGGATCCCGGAAGATGCCAACCCCCGATGGCGTACCGGTAGATATGATATCGCCGGGCATCAGCGTTATGTCCTCGCTGATAAAGGCGATGATCGTGGGAATTTCAAATAGCATGTCAGCGCTGTTGCCATCCTGCATGACCTCGCCGTTCACCCGCGCCTTTACGGTAAGGTTCTGCAAATTTTCGATCTCATCAACGGTAACCAGTGCGGGCCCCATGGGGGCAAACGTATCAAAAGACTTGCCGCGAAACCACTGCCCATCCGAAAACTGGGCCTGCCGGCCGGAGACATCATTCATTACCGAGAATCCGGCAACGTAATCCAGGGCTTCTGAGGCTGCGATGCGCTTGCCCGCTTTTCCAATGACAACCGCGAGCTCAGCCTCCCAATCGATTTGATCGCAACTGCGGGGCAGCAGAATGGGGTCAAACGGCCCGTTAAGGGCGTTGGGCGTTTTGGAAAACAAAAGCGGTTGTTGAGGCTTTTCAAAGCCGCTTTCTTCCCTGTGGTCGAAATAATTCAAACCCAGGCAGATAATTTTCGAAGGCCGGCTTATCGGGCACCCCAGGCGAACATCCAGCGCCTGACCCGGATCCTTAATCCTGTCGATCCGCTGCAGCCAGCCCTCGGTAAAGAAGCGTTCGCCGATGTCCGGTATCTCCGGGAAGATGGCGCGCAGGTCGACAATTTTGCCGGCCTGCCACAGACCCGGTTTTTCCTGTCCTGCAGCGCCGAAGCGAATCAATCGCATGGGTCATCTCCGCGCTTTTTCATTCCATCCTGGAAGCACTTCTTGCCGTACCAGTTAATCTGCCTGCAGATGCCGCGAATAATAGTGACTTCCTTGGCCCGTAATCTCATGCGCGTGCCGAATTGGCGGAGGTTGTTCATAAAATAATCGGGATTGTCCGGCTGGATGTAACTGATTTTGACCAGCACATCTTTCAATTGAGCATACATCCCATCCAGTTCCTGACGGTTGGCGAGTCGCGGCACAAACGGTTTGCTCTCTGATGATCTATCTCGCCATAGCTCATAGCAGATGATCATTACGGCCTGGGCCAGATTCAAGGACGAAAATTGGGCTGTCGGTATCGTAACCAGCCGGTGGCACAGACGCAGATCCTCATTGGTCAACCCGCGATCTTCGGGACCAAACACGAGCCCCACCCGGTTGTTGGCGGTGATGGTCGCCAGTTCGGAGGCCAGCCGGTCTGCTGAAATCACGGACTGGCGTTGTCCACCGAGGCGCGCAGTTGTGGCGACCACATAGTTCAAAGGCGCCAGTGCCGTCTGCAAATTCTCATAAACCTGCATCTGTTCAACCACATCGCTGGCTGCATGGGTGGCCATTTTCAAAATTCGCGTCAGATCGCAATTCTGGGGATCGACCACCAGCAGTTGATCGAAGCCCATGTTGCACATTGCCCGGGCAGCGGCGCCGATATTTTCCGGGTAGCGCGGCCGGCATAAGATAACAGAAACATTCTTTGAATTGATGACGGCAGGCATTAGCTGACAATTTCAAGGTTGTTGAAAAAATAGGCCATCTCAAAAGCAGCTGTTTCGGCTGCATCGGAACCGTGCACCACGTTTTTTTCGATATCGGTGGCAAAGGCTTTACGAATGGTCCCTTCGGCCGCCTCTTTGTAGTTGGTGGCACCCATCAATTCACGGTAACGGGCGATGATATTTTCA
>JASFGN010000491.1:0-3650 GCA_050123735.1 Desulfobacterales bacterium
TCAAATAGAGCATTGGCCCCAGGTAACCAATCGTCCAGTCCATGGTCAGGGCGCCGCCTGCGGCAAAATGGATGAACAGCGTCAGCAACCCGCCATATCCCATTCCGAAAGCATTGGCCTGGGTGACGGGTATCCCGTTCTTCGTGTTGCGAGAGCTGACGATATTGCCGACCGACGCCAGATAGGCACCGGCAAGAGCAATCAACAATCCGGTCAATCCCCGGGAAGCCGTGAAGGTGGCCAGATCATGCCAGAAAACGATACAGATTCCGCAGAGTCCCAGGATTCCGCCCCAAAAGGCGCGCCAGGCAACCGGCTGCCCCATGAAGACTCGCAGATTCAAGATATTCCACATCAGAATGGTTGAAAAGACCACGGCCACCAGGCCACTGGTCATGAATGCGGTAGCCAGATAGCTGCCGCAATAACTCAAGCCGAATAGAGTGAGGCCCTGCAGTGCCATAAACCCTTGATCGCGCCTGGAAAAAGTCAGCCGTTTCCTGGTGAGGCGGCAATACGCCAGCAGAATAAGCGACGCCAAACAGAAGCGGTAGGAAACCGACAGGATCGGTGGTACCTGGGTCAGTTGCAGTTTGATCGCCAGCCAGGTGGATCCCCAGATTAACGCGGCGCCGGCATATAAAAGAAAGTTAACCATATTTTTATTTTAAAAGGCGCAACCCTGCGGTTACGCCCTTGATATTTTAATACGATTCTGCCTTGTAAAAATCGCTCAAATATATGCAGCGGGTTATTTCAACTGGCTATCTTTGCTGCCGCGCCGATTGAAACCCGTGGGCGCGGTCTGCCGTCTCTCAAGCGCTGACTGGCAGTCAACGCACAGGCGCACACCCGGGATTGCTTTACGACGCGCTTCGGGAATAGCAGATTCGCATTCCTCGCAGCGGGTTGCGCTTTCACCTTCAGGCAACCGACTCCTGGCCCGCTTTACGGCGTCTTTGACACTGGCGTCTATTTGATCCTGCACGCCCCCATCCCGGGTCCAACCAACAGCCATCATGCGCTCCTGTGCAACGCGTTTCGGTCGATTCAATTTGCAGAATACTGCATATGCAAATCCACCCTATTTTGCAAGGGCCAAAAAAGATCATTATGGCAGCGGGACGCTGCCCAGATTTTTTGCAATCCAATCGAATTAAAACGCCATTCTAAAACGGGCTTCACACGATGGCCCGAATCCGGTCTTCGGTCGCAACGCGTTATGCCCACAAATCCCCTACCGTAAAGCCATCCGGGAAAGGATCGGTGGGATCGACGACATAATTTGTAAAGCCTGTAATCCAGGCCTGGCCGCCGATTGTCGGAATTACCGCCTCATATGCGCCGACTTTTGTCTTCCCGATGAGGCGCCCCGTGAAAATGGTACCCAGTATGCCCTCATGGCGAAAATCTTCATCAAGCGCCAATTCACCGCGCGCATGCAGCACGGCCATTTTGGCGCAGGTTCCCGTTCCGCATGGGCATCGGTCGATTGCGCCGGTCCAGGTTGCCGGCCGACCCCAGTCAACGACTCCTGTAGACATCGTAACGGCATTTTTAAGGTGGGCTTGCGGATGCGTCGGCGGTGAGGATAATAGCGAGATGCTGACATTGCGAAATTGCGGATTTTCGGGATGGACCACCGGCAACTGTTCACTCGCGGCTGCCCGAAGCATTTCACCAATTCGAGCGATTTCAGCGCCATTTTGAGCCGTCAATTCAAGTTCAAATTGATCGGCTTCTGCGATCACATAAAACATGCCGCCCCATGCCACATCCACCCGGGCCTCACCCAGATGAGGAACCTTGATTTCAGCATCCAGGTGGATGGCAAATGCCGGAACATTTTGGAACGTAACCTGTGTCACTTTCCCCTGCGCGCATTCCGCTCGAATCGGGATTAAGCCGGCCGGTGATTCCAGCAAAAGTTCTGTCAGCGGCTCTTGCATTGGCAGCATGCCGGTTTCCAGCAAAACGGTGGCCACCGCAATTGTATTGCCGCCGGACATTGCCGGGTACTCCGTCTGCTCCATAATGATGAAACCGGCGTCGGCCTCCGGATCACAGGGAGGTAAAATCAGGTTACAACACATCGCCGGATAGCCGCGCGGCTCGCGCAACATTCGGCGGCGGAGCTCGTCGCCTTCGGTTTGCAGCCATCGCATTTTCTCAAAAATGGTTGCACCCGGCACATCGACAATGCCGCCGGTGATAACGCGCATGGGTGTGCCTGCATGGGTGTCCACCGCAGTTATCATATGGTTTAATCTCATCCTGTTTGCCCTCCGTTTAATTTGAAAAAAGCGTAAATAAACCGGGTCAGGTAAAAGCCTTGCATGTCTTGAATTCGGTGCCGCATATTTCATGAGGCGTAAGTTGATGTTATGCTTTTTTGGTTTTGGATACAAGTCTGCGATCATATCAGCCCTGCGACGCAGCATTCACATAGAAAAAACACTTGACAACCTATCGGCGAATCTTTATTCTTTATGAGCATATGCTTAAAATAAATCCGTTCTTCATGCACCGGTATCATACCAATTGATAGCGGCATGGCTGCAAATCAACCGACCTGAAAAGGAAATCAAACATATGAAAATTGCGATTAGCGCCGCAGGCAGGGATTTGACCGCGAACCTGGATCCGCGATTCGGCCGGGCCCAGTATTTTATCATTGCCGATCCTGAATCCATGGCCTTTGAGGTGGTGGAAAACCAACAAAATCTCGATCTGCCACAGGGGGCCGGTATACAGGCGGGCATGACCGTCGCCGATCAAAAGGTGGATGTTTTAATTACCGGCCATTGCGGGCCTAAAGCCTTTAAGGTCCTGCAAAAGGCCGGCGTTCAGGTCATGACCGGCGCGCACGGCACGGTGGCGGATGTCATCGCCCAGTTTAATGACGGGCAGCTGCAGACGGCCACCGAAGCCGACGTGGAAGGTCACTGGGTTTAAAGTAACAAACTGGAGGAAGCACATGCCTTTGTTCGAATATCAATGCGAAAATTGCGGCCGCGTCAGTGAGTTGTTGATGAAAACAGCAACCGATCGACCCCGCTGTCCGCATTGCGAGAGCCTCAAACTGGAGAAGCTCATATCCGCCCATTCGTCTTACTCGGGAACATCACAAACGCGATTGCCCGGGGCGGGCGACACGGGCTGCTGCGGTTCGCAGCCCCTTCAGGCCGATTGCGCCGGCCCCGGAAGCTGCTGCGGCAAAGGCCATTAAATCATCGGGCGTACACAACCGGCAGCCCGCCTACCGGCATTCAATTTCAACCATAACGCTGCTGCCCCGGCAGCAGAGAGCATCGCCGTATTGGAATTCAATGGTGGCAAAAGAATTTGATTTCTGGCAGGCACACTCGCTGCGCTATCTGGAAATGGCCTTTCGTAACGACCGGCGCGCGATCATCGCCCATCCCGATGGGTACGGCAAAAGGACCGGCAATTGCGCCGACACCGTCGAAATCTACCTGACGGTGCGTGACGGCCGTATCCGCACGGTCGCCTATCAAACTGATGGTTGCATGAACACCAATGCCTGTGCCAACACGGTGGCCGAATTGATTGAAGGCCGCGATATCGAAACGGCCTGGGAGTTGACGCCGGAAGACGTTATCGCTTTCCTGGAAACCCTGCCTGTAGAA
>JASFGN010000492.1:0-3626 GCA_050123735.1 Desulfobacterales bacterium
TATCGGGTTGTTGTTTGCATCTCGCTTTTACCTGATCTACGGTAATGTCAGATTTTACTTGATTGATCAGGTTGGCAACCGCCGCTTCTATCGTTTCCGGGTTGACTGATTTTGGATCCACAACGAAATCCTCCTTCTTTGCTGATTTCAAGTTTAAGCTTTTATGGAAGCCGGATTTATCAAACTTTTGGTTGTCGATCCCAGCTTTTGGAGATTTTTTTATTTTTACCGTTGATTCAGAATTGCCGGTATCTTTAACCTGGGCTGCGGATAAATGGGGCCTGGTATCAAATACCTTAAGAGACGTTTTTTCAAAAATGGCTGCGTCCAGGTTGGCGCCCCCAAAGAGGGTCGTTTCGATTTGTGCTCCCTTAAAATCAGCGCCCTGTATATTGGCATCCACCATTTCTGCAAATGAAAGATCGGCATTTTTAAATGTGGCACCGCGTAGAATAGCCCTTGTAAAATTGGCGTTTTCAAGATATGCGCATTCAAAATCGGCACCTTCAAGATTTGCGTCGCAGAAGTTCGCTCCCGTGCATTTCGAGAAACTCAAATCAGCTCCAGCCATGTTAGCGCCTTCAAAGTCGGCACCATCGAGATTTGAATTTTTCAAACGAACACGTAAAAGTTCTGCCTGCCGAAAATTAGCACCCGATAGATTGGCATTTTTCAGTGATGCAAAATCGAGTTTGGCAAATGGTAAATTTGCCATTTCAAGGCTGACCTCGTCCAGGTTCCAGTTCTTGAAGTCAGCTAAATTGCCGGATTTGCCCAATGAAAGAACCCAAATCGAGTGTTCATTTAGAATCCGTTTTAGTTGAACTGAATCCGCTTTCACGCCATTTTCATTCTTTAGTAAAGTTTTATGCCATTCAGCACTGCATCACAGCATCTCTACCATCATACCCATGTTCCGTCAAACGGCACTGTGCTGCAAGTGTGCCACTTGAACCATCATAAAAGCCTTGATCGGGTTTTCCAAACCGGGTGCTTTGCACCCGGTTTCACCCGCAACGATCGGGGCATTGCGTGCCCCTGTCTCTTACCGCCTTTGGCGTTAAATCCAAGCCACCCGCTGTGCGGGTGGTCGTTGACGTGATATCACCGCCTGTCAGCGGGGCTTCAGGGTCAGGGTGCGGCGGGTGTGCGCTTTAATGGCCCTGTCGCTAAACCACCAGTAGAGACTGTCACCATTCATAAAGGGCTCGACCTGGTCGGTGGTATGCGGGTCGAACTGACGGCCGGACACCCCGCCGGGCAGCACAGCCAGGATTTTATCCGGGTCGCTCATGTCCACCACCATCCGCATTGAGGCCGAAATTGTAATTTTAAAAGGCGCGTTGAAATCGTATATCCCGCGGTAAAGGGTTTCGCCGGACCCTGCGGACGCATGCGAACCGCCGCCCAGAAAATCCTTGCCGGCCCCCGAGCGCCTGATGGGGCTCAAAAAATCATGACGGTGTACCTTGCCCCATTGCCAGTTGTCGGGCTCGTCCCCCAATTCAGCGCTCAAATATTGAATGGCATTTAAACCCGCCTGATGGAGCAGGTCGTCCCGGGTTTCCCGGCGATCGACGGTGCGTATATTGTCAAACCAGTCAGATGTGCCTTCAAGCACCATATGCTGCAGCCGCTCCTGCCAGAAATACCACTCATCCAGCATGTTCCTGGCGAGCTCATCGCCCAGCTCGTCGGCATAGACGAGCAGCGCAAATTCGCGGTAAACGGCCTGGAAAATCGTCGGGGCGACACCTTCCGGATCATCGTGAAAATCCCATGCGGATAGAATCCGGCCCATTTTTGCGGTATCGTCATGCGCTGCCAGCGCCCGGGCCATGATCGGCCCGATTGCCTGAGCCATAAGGTTGACCGTGTCGCGCTGGAATGCCCAGTGATCAGCGTCGGTTTTTTTACCGGGTGTATCCATCAGTTCCATCAGCCGGCGGTAGCGGTAAGAAGATGCGGCGGGGTTGGCATAGTAATAAGGGTAAACACGATTTACGGTCATGTGGTTACACGTGCCGAGCCACCCGCGAGCCGGATTGACCGCGTGGGGCATCTGTTCCCAGGGGATCCAGCCGGTCCAATTGTCCATGCTGTCGGTGACGACAAAAGGGACCAGGGCTTGACCCTGGGTGCGGATGGGCAGTTTGCCGGTGGCCGACCAGCCAATGTTCCCCCGGGAATCGGCAACGACATAATTCAAAGCGACCTGATTGACATCTTCGAGAGCCTGGCGGACTTCTGAAATGGTGCGGCACTCCATCAATCGTTCAAATCCCACCGAAGGCGCCATGGCCTCAAAACTCGACCAGCGCATGGATATGACTTTATCGGTTTGCAGTCCGGGCATGACGCCGGAGATGACCGGCCCTCTGCGGGTGCGTCGAATTTTGATTTTTTCGGTGCGGTACCCGTCGGCAGCGCTTTTGTCTTTGATTTTCAGGGTTTCTTCGATGACCTCAAAAGGAATGGATCGGTTTCCCTCCAGATATTGTCCCGGATTGTCGGGGTCCAGGGTTTCAACATACAGATCCTGTGTGTCGCCATAGGCATTGGTGACGCCCATGGCGATATGCGCGGTCCGGCCGATCGGCATCCCGGCCAGACCGGGGATATTGACGCCGACGGCCCGGAATTGAGGTGTGATCAGGCCGCAGGGGTACCAGGGGCCCGGCAGAAGCGTGGCCTCCAGGTGGGGGTCGTTGGCCAGAATGGGTTTGCCGCCGGGTGAAAATTTTCCATTAACAGCCCAGTTGTTGCTGCCCAGCTGCAGCGACCCGGCATCCAGATGGGCCAGCAGTTTGTTGTCAAACGCCGCTCCCAGACCGGCCGCAGCGAATAGCCGCTTTGGCCGGGCCGCTCCGGCCGTGGGCTCATCGTCGGGGTTGATGTTGAGGGGAAAGATGTCTGCCGCTTTATCGGGCCCCAGTTTTTCGACCAGCATCTGCGCGATGATCTCAGATCGCATATTCCCCGCGCTATTCCAGCCCATGAAGTATAAGATCGTCAGAGAATCTGCGCTGCTCCAAATTGACGGCCGTATCCCGGCCAGCTTGAATTCCAGGTGATGCTCCTGCGGGCGGGTTTCAATAAAGGCATTAACACCGTCCACGTATTTCTGGAAATACATGCGGGTTCTCTCATTGAGCAATGCAATGTGTTTGGTGGCATTGCGATGGAAGCCCAGGGTGCGCATGCGGATGTCCACATCCCTGGCTTTTTCCCCGGCCAGCTCGCTGATGCGACCGGACGCGAACAGCTTGGTCAGCTCCATTTGAAACAGTCGGTCCTGGGCGGTCACAAACCCCTGGGCGAAGAAAAGATCTTCCAGGTTGGCGGCATAAATGTAAGCCATGCCCTTTTCATCGCGATGGACCGTGACCGGTTCTTTCAGGCCCGGCAAATCCAGGCTGCCGCTGCCGGCGTAGCGATTCAGCGGTGACGCGCCGAATGGATTGATCACAACCAGTGCGGTAATGATAACACCGACAATCATAATCAACAGCAGCCCCGCCAATCTTTTAAACCACTTCATAACTGTCCTTTCTGATGAGAATGAATCGTCGGCACGTCAACCGCAATCTCTGCGCGATAGATGTATGATAGCGGTTGTCAAAAAA
>JASFGN010000493.1:0-3620 GCA_050123735.1 Desulfobacterales bacterium
CCTATGGGAAGAATAACTGACACCTTCCGCCTAATTGGGGGATGTATATTCCCCGAGTTCGTAGACCAGTCGTAAATCTGTGCCAGGGTATTTTTCTTCGGCATTGTTAAAATAGAATAGGGTGTCAAATCTTGATTTGTGAGTAAGTCGATCAATTAATCAATAATCAAGATTTGACACCCTGTTCCACCCTGTTCATTGAGTCGTGTATTTTGCCGGGTGTCCGTTTCCCAATACGCCAGTGCTCCATAACGCCAGCACTCCAGTATCCCGATACCCAACCTTTATGCTGAAGCCTGAAATGCCTTTACGGATGGGAAGAGTTTTGTATTCGTGTGCGGTAAAAATTTGGCGGCGCTGAAGCGGTTCATAAAATCCTGATTGACATTGAGTTCCAGGTAGGTGATTCGCTCCCGAATCCGATTGATCTCTTCATGATAGGTATTGGATTCAAGCGCCAGGGTGGCGCCGCCCAGAGAGCTGTTTCCCAGCGATTGATACCGTTCTCGGGGCAGGTCCGGCAGCATCCCGATGGATATGGCCGATTCAGGATTAATAAAAGACCCAAAAGTGCCGGCGACATAAAAAGTATGCAACTCCTGCGGTGTTAGACCAACAGAACCGGTGATGGTCTCTAAAATGGTATACATCGCTGCTTTGGATCGCATGAGACTGTCCAGATCCGCCTGGCTGATGGTCAGATCCGCGCCGGTAGCCGAATTTTCGGCCGGCACGACAACCAGGTGCGAAAGGCCGTCTATTATTTTTAGTTTGGAACCGCACACTGCCGGTACCAGCCGGCCGCGGATATCGATCATATTGGATAGAAAAAGCTGGGCCGCCAGGTCGATGACACCGGATCCGCAGATGCCGGTTGGCGGTAAATTGTCAATGGTGTGAATATCAAACGCCAGCGTTGTGGCATCCACCTTGATTTGATCGATGACACCCGGCCCGGCCGTCATCCCCATCCGGGTGACCCCGCCTTCCAGGGCGGGGCCGGCGGCGCCGGCACAGGCAATCAGCCAGTTTTTGTTTCCGAGCAGCACCTCAGCGTTGGTCCCCACATCCACCAGAATACAGGTCTCGCTGCTTTGGTAAATTCCGGAAAAGAGGGCTCCGGCAATCAGATCTCCTCCGAAATAGCTTCCGATATTCGGAAAAATCAAGACCCTTGCCCGGGGATTGACCCCCAGGCCCAGCGTTGCAGCTCTGATGACACCGGGATTGTTAATTACCGGGATATAAGGCTCCCGGATGAGCCACCGGGGGTTCAGGCCCATAAAAAGATGGGTCATGGTGGTATTGCCGGCCACCGTAAGGGCATAGACGTGCTCGGGGGTAAGCTGCTGAGAATCGCACAATTGGGCAATGGCACTGTTTAAGCCGCTGACAATCAAAGTATTCAAGTGTTCCAGCGCATCCTCTTTTTCGGCAAAATGAATTCGACTCAAAACATCAGGGCCGATAGTTTCCTGAGGGTTATCGAAGGCCGACTCCGCCATTGGGCGGCCGGAAGCCAGATCGACCAGGCGCAACACGACCCGGCTGGTTCCCAGGTCAATCGCCAGGCCGGCACATAATTGTGTATCCCTTGCATCTTGAATATCGGTCAGGACCCACTGGTGTTTTTCTTTAAACAGGACACAGCGTATGTTGAAGCCATGGTCCCGCAAGACTTTAGGTAAGGTTTTTAAAACAGTCAGATCGATATCGACGGCGGCTATATTCAGCTGAGATTTTAACGCCTGCAACAACCGTTCAGCATCAGCGGTATTATCCGCTAAGCTCGGTTCATTTAGCTGAACAATTTGAATCCAGGGGGTGGTTTTTTCATTCATGTTTTCTTTGATTGCCGATCGGGCAGGGTTAGCGTGAGGGTCGCAACATTAAAAGGTTTCAGGTTCCGGTGTCAGGTGTCGGGGACCATCAGATCTTCAATCCTCCGTTATCACTTTCCTGACACCTGAACACTGGCACCTGAAACCAAAGCTAAATCATTTTTTGCAGCTCTGCCAGAATGCGATTCATTATCTCTCCGGCGGGCCCTTTGATGATATAGTCGCTAATTTCACCGGTTAACGGGGTGCTTTCCGGATTGATTTCGATCACGGTTGCGCCGGTTTCTTTGGCGACCACCGGCATCATAGCGGCCGGGTGAACCATGGCCGAGGTGCCGATGACCAGCATAAGATCACATTCTGTTGCCACCTGTCGCGAGCGCCAGAGGGCTTCCTGGGGTATCAATTCGCCAAAAAAAACCGCATTGGGGCGCAAAATGCCCCCGCAATGGCAACGCGGCGGTATTTCACTGACATCCACACGACGGGTTTCAATGTGCGTATCGCATTGCATGCAACGCTGCCAGGCAAAGGTTCCATGAAATTCAATCACGTCTGTGTTACCGGCCATTTGATGCAGCCCGTCTATGTTCTGCGTAATGACCGTTTGCAATTTTCCCAGCGCCTCCAGCCGGGCCAGGCCTCTGTGGCAGTCATTGGGCTGCGCCTGGTCGACCACGTCTTTCATGTCTTTGATCAATAGCTTCCACACTTTGGCCGGATCCTTCATAAAAGCGTCAATGTGGGCTACTTCCATGGGATCCAGTTTTTCCCACAGCCCGCCCTTTCCTCTAAAGGGTGGTATCTTACTTTCAATCGAGGCCCCCGCGCCGGTCAAGGCGGTCGCCATGTTGGCCCGGACCAGATCGGCCGCTGCCTTTTTAATCAAATCATCCATCATGATCCATTATTATACTCAATCTTTATTAAATTCAAATATGATTTTTCAAAATCTCATGCACATCGAAGTTACCAAATTCGAAAAATGAAGCACGAAATTCGAAACAATACCAAAATCAGAATTTTCAAATGTTTCAAACTTAAAAAAGACTGCGAACCAGAAACAAGAGGAATGATATTTTAATTTTTTTTAAATTTTTATATTTGAGTATTTGAATTTGTTTCGGATTTCAGATTTCGATATTCGGATTTTAGCGCGACCTAAAAAGGTTGAGCTAAAGATTGAATTGCATATCGGTGGCCACACCAACACACTCGATTTGAAGGCCGCCTTCATCGAAGTGCTGTTGGCAGGTGCTGACCATCTTATCCATCTGGTCATCGGTGCGTTCCCGGTTTATATGGAACAATCCCAATTTTTTGACGTGTGCCTGTTGGGCCAATTTAACGACCTCGCTGTATTCCGAATGGCCCCATTCAATAAATGTCTGGTATTCTTCAGGCGTGTACTCACTGTCGTGAATTAATAGATCGGCACCGGCGGCAAATTCCACATAATCTTTAAACGGTCGCCCGCCGGCATGGCGATACCCCAGTTCATTGTCGGTCAAAAAAACAAAGATTTTGCCGTCTTCAATAAATTTATACCCGCTGCCGCCGTTCGGGTGACTAATGGGTATGGGCGTGACGGATACCGAACCGATGGTAAATTCCTGAGGGCAGACTTTTTCATAAGTCATCTTTGCTTTGACGTCAGCATATTTAACCGGAAAATTGGGGGGTGCCATCACCGTTGATAAAATGGTTTCCACAAACTGGCTGTGATACGGACAGCCGTGCATCAAAAGATGGGCATTTTTAGCATAAAGGGGTTTGAAG
>JASFGN010000494.1:0-3619 GCA_050123735.1 Desulfobacterales bacterium
CTTCCAGAACCTTTTCTTCGGCAGCCTGTTTTTGCTGCTCGAATTTTTTGATTTGATAATCGATTTCCTCACGGCGATTTGCCAGAAAATCCTTTATGGGCTTACGGCCGAACTTAAATAATACAAGGGTGATAATGGCAAAATTAAGCCAACGCATCACCAGATCGAATACAGAACGCCAGTTTTGGGTTGGTTCGGCCGCCAGGGCATCGGTGCAGGATACCGCCAGTAGCGCGGTAACGGATATCAAGTAGCCGCTGCAAATAACGAGTTGTCGAATAGGCCTCATGATGTCTGACTCCGAAACAGAACCTTTGCAATGATCTTGCTTGCCAGGCCTTCGGCTTCTTTTTGAACCTGCTGTCGGGCTGCTGCGATCTGGTCATTGACCGCCTTCTTGGCGCTGGCTCTTGAGGCCTCAATCTCTTTGCGGGTGGCGGCCATGATGCCAGCGGCCTCTTGCAAGCCGGAAGCCTCCAGCTGCTGCTTTTGCTTAAAGGCTTCATTTCTGACATTTATCTCGTGCCTCTCAATCTGATCCGTCAAGGTTTCATATTTGCTTTGCGCGTTGACGATATCCTGCTGGATTTTGCTGATGTGAGACTTTCTGTCATTCATCACATTGCGCAGGGGACGAAACATAATCCGGTTGATGATAAATAAAAAAATCAGAAAAGAGATCACCTGAACAATCAAGGTCTCGTTGATACTGATAAGCGCAACATTGCTGATAATCTGCATGGTTTGCCTTCCACCCCGACGGCTGCTGTGCGGTCAACACAGGGTTCGACCGCACCTGTTGATACAATAATCTTGAGGTCTTAGACCACAAATAAAAGCAAAAGAGCGACAACCAATGAATAGATACCGGTTGACTCGGAGACAGCCTGGCCGACGAGCATGGTCCGCGTCAGCAGACCGGCTTCTTTCGGGTTTTTACCGATGGCTTCACAGGCTTTGGCTGCAACCATCCCTTCACCGACGCCAGGCCCGATGGCGCCCAGTCCCATTGACAATCCGGCACCGATAAATGCCGCTGCTTTTACAATTTCTGCTCCTTCGATTGCCATTTTTCCCTCCTTATGTAAGATACCTTGCAAATTTAAAATGAATTTGATTCTTATTTTAATTTTTTCATTTAGACAGGATTTACAGGATTTTCCAGGCTTTCATCTGGAAAGCCTGGAAGCTTTAAGCCCTATCCTGTAAATCCTGTCAAAAACCAAATACATAAAATGGAATCCATACCGATTAAACGACAAAGATCAGCACCAGGCTGACCACCATGGCATAAATGGCCGTTGATTGGGACACGGCCTGTCCGACCAGCATGATGCGCATCAGATCATTGGCATGCTCCATATTTCTGGCCACCCATCTGACCGCGCCTTCGGCAGCCATTCCGTTGCCGATACCGGGTCCGATTCCGCCAAATCCCATACATAGCCCGGCCGCCAAGAGGGCCATCGGAGTTGCCAGCATGCTGGACTCGGGAAACGACTTGAACATTAAAATAAAGCTGACCAACAGGCCGAATATCGACGGCGTTTGCGAAACCGCCTGCCCGACGAGCATGATCGTGGTGACACCCGTGACGGCCTGCGGTGAGCGGGCGATGCCCTCACAGCTGGCCCCGGCGGCCAACCCACCGCCGTAGCCTGATCCGATGGCTGCCAGGCCCATGCTTAAACCGGCTCCCAGGTAAGCGGCCCAGGTAGGGGTCAGCGGCGCATTGCCGAAATCGATAAAGATCAGCATCAAGGCCACCACCATGGAAAAAATCGCCGGTGTTTGGCACACCGCCGAGCCAATGAGCATATTGGTTGTCAGCTTCGAGCTGGCTTCCGGTTGTCGCGAAATCCCAAAACAGGATTCGCCGCCCGGAAACCCCGAACCGACGCCCGAGCCGACCGCTCCAAATCCCATGCACAGACCCGCACCCAAAAACGCGGCGGCTTTTAACAGGCTCGGGTTGGCAGCTTCCATAAACAGCAGCAAAATCGCAATGACCAGCGCAAATATCGAGGCCGATTCGGCAACGGCCTGTCCGACCAGCATGGTTTTAAAAATTTCGCCGGATATCTTGGGATTGCGTGAGACGGCCAGATTGGCTCTGGCAGCCGTATAGCCCTCACCAATGGCGGCGCCTACCGCGCCGAGCCCCATGGCGATGCCACCACCGCTATAGGCCGCTATTTTAATAACCGTTTCGACTTCAAATTCCATCTGTCATTTCACCTGAACTGAGATATAAACCACCGTGAGCATGGTGAAAACGAAAGCCTGAATGGTTCCGACAAAAAGGCCGAAAAAAGCATACAAAAAAGGCGGCAGGACAAGGTTATAGGTCAGATAAGAAACAACCAGAATAATAATCGATCCGCCCATGATATTGCCAAACAAACGAAAAGAAATGGAGACGATTTTGGCCAGTTCACCGATGAGATTCAAGGGCATCATGAAGAAAATCGGTTGGAAATATTCCTTGATATAGGCTTTAAACCCTTTGGATTTAATCCCGGCATAATGGGCAATAATGAAACCCATAACTCCCAACCCCAGGGTGGTATTCAAGTCTTTGGTCGGCTCCTCCAGGTGGGGAATGATGCCCAGCCAGTTGGAGAGCAGTAAAAACATAAACAGCGCGCAGATCATAGGCGCATATTTTTTAGCCAGTTCTTGACCGAGCGCATCTTCGGTCAGATCGTACAACAGGCTTACAATTAATTCCCCGAGCGCCTGGATCGGGCGTGGCAATATGCTTCGTTTGCGGCCGGCAGCCAGACCCATGATGATCAACAACGCAAAAACAATCCAGGTCATGACCACAACTTCCAGATTGATGGTGATGTCATGGCCGAAAAACGGGATGATGAGTTGATGCAATTTGCCAAGTTCGCCCATAAAGTTACCGTTTAAATTTGCTTTCTTCGCGGGGTTGGAATTCGGGTTAGCAGGTGCTCAGCTAGAATAACCAGCTGTATCATAAATATGCCTACGATGGCGGCGATCAAATGAAACTGTTCGAATTTTAGGGCTGCGATCAGGGGAATCGCCAATAAGGCATATCGAACGATGATCGAAATCAAGGAAATCGAAAATATTTGGCGTTTTGACCGGCCAAATTTCAACACGATGGATTTGGCCATCACGATGAGATTCAGCACACTGAAAAGAGCGCCGAGAATCAATCCTTTGCCCACCGGCTTATGGCCCGCTAAAATGAAAACCAATCCGACAATGATGGACAGCCACAGCACCTGCCCTATGATCTTTTTTTGTAACTGTTTACTGGCTTCCATTGATTGTGTCATTTTTGTTGGGTGGTTGTTCGTTAAGGGTTTTTAAGATCTGGCGATAGACGGTAACGGCTCCGCCGACAACACCTAAAATAATAAAGATGGTAATAAATACCCCTCGGGTCCCCAACCATTTGTCCAGATAGAATCCGATAAAAAAGCAGAAAAGGATGCAACCGGCCATCGTCAGGCCGATTTGCATGACGACCGAAAGGTTCTCGGCCCACACGCGATTCTTTTTATAGTTAAAAACCATAGTGCTGTTTTAAAACGTTTTCGATTACCATAGCAACAAAATCTTTGCAAGCAGTTTCCCATCT
>JASFGN010000495.1:0-3615 GCA_050123735.1 Desulfobacterales bacterium
CGCAAAGATGGCACGTTTTTCCCTGTGGAATACACCAGCATGCCGATAAAAAAAGACGGGCAGGTCGTCGGTGCGGTTGTCACGTTTATGGACATCACCGAGCGCAAGCAAATGGAGCAGGAAATCTTAGCCGCCAAAAGAAAAGCCGAAGATGCCACCCGCGCCAAAAGTGATTTTCTGGCCAACATGAGCCATGAGATTCGCACGCCCATGAATGCGGTCATCGGCATGGCCCACCTGGCGCTCAAAACCGATCTGTCGCCCAAGCAGCGCGACTACTTGAAAAAAATCCAGTCATCGGCCAATGCGCTGTTGGGCATCATCAACGACATCCTGGATTTTTCCAAGATTGAAGCCGGTAAAATGAACATCGAGAATGTCGATTTCAATCTGGAAGATGTCATGGATAGTCTGGCCAACCTGGTCACTGTGAAAGCCCGGGAAAAAGAAGAGCTCGAGGTGCTGTTTAATGTCAGCCAGGAAGTGCCCCGTTTTCTGGTGGGTGATCCCTTGAGGCTCGGTCAGGTATTGATCAATCTGGCCAACAATGCGGTCAAATTCACCGATAGCGGCGAAATTGTGGTATCCGCTGAGCTGTTCAAACCCAGCGAGGACCAGGTGACCCTAAAATTCTCAATCAGAGACACCGGTATCGGTCTGACCGAGGAACAGGCCGGCAAGCTGTTTCAGTCTTTTTCCCAGGCCGACACCTCCACCACCCGCAAATACGGCGGCACCGGGCTGGGATTGGCCATCAGTAAAAAACTGGTCAACCTGATGGGCGGCGATATATGGGTGGAGAGCCAATACGGTCAGGGCACCACCTTCAGCTTTACCGCGGATTTTGGACTGGGCAAAGCGCACACGAAAAAACGCTTTGCGTCCTCAAAAGATTTACGCGGCATCAAGACCCTGGTGGTCGACGACAATGCCACTTCCAGAGAAATTTTAAAGGATATGCTCGAATCCTTTACCTTCGAGGTCACTGTGGCGGCATCCGGGCAGGAGGGCATCACCGAGGTTGAATTCGCTGATCAGAACAAGCCTTTCGAACTGGTAATCATGGACTGGAAAATGCCCGCAATGGACGGCATCGAGGCTGCCCGGCAAATTAAAAATCATATCGGGTTGAAGAAGATCCCGGCCATTATCCTGGTCACCGCCTACGGCCGCGAAGAGGTGATGCAACTGGCCGATCAGATCGGACTGGACGGTTTTCTGCTTAAGCCGGTCAGCCCATCAATGCTATTTGACGCCACTATGCAGGCCTTTGGCCAGAACATGCCTGAAGATTCAAGCGCCGGCCGCAGAGACCAAAAAGAAACCGAAATATTGAAACACATCCGGGGAGCGCATGTGCTACTGGTGGAAGACAACGAAATTAATCAGCAGGTGGCCGGCGAAATTCTGCAAGGCGCCGGGTTCAGGGTTAGCCTGGCCACCAACGGCCAGGAAGCTGTCGATGCCATCCGGGCAAACGAATATGATGCGGTGCTCATGGATGTCCAGATGCCGGTAATGGACGGGTATACCGCCACGCGGGAAATCCGAAATCTGAAATCCGAAATCCGAAATGTACCAATCATTGCCATGACGGCGCATGCCATGGCCGGTGATGCCGAAAAAAGTATCGCCGCTGGCATGAGCGATCATATCACCAAACCCATTGATCCCGAGCAGCTGTTCGCCACCCTGCGAAAATGGATCCAGCCGGTTAAAAGCCGCGCCGCTTTAGAACAGCAGGGGCCATCGGCTGCAACAGAATCCCCGGCAGAGACGGTTCCCGAGGCTGAGGAATTGCCCGAATCCCTGCCAGGATTTGACCTGGCAGACGGCCTCAAGCGCCTGCAGGGCAACAAAAAACTCTACCGCAAGCTGTTGCTGGATCTGGGGGCGAAGTATGCCGGCATTGCCGATGGCATCCGTCAGGCCCTGGCTGCCGGAGATTATGAGCAGGCCCACAGTCTGGTTCACAATCTCAAGGGGTTGGCCGGAAACCTGGCGGCCACGGACCTTCAGGCGGCGGCTATTGAATTGGAAAAAGGGGTCAAAAGCGGCCCGCCGAAGAGATTTTCTAAAGAGAAGCTGAATCAGGCTTTGGCTGAATTGGAAACGGCGCTAAAGGCGGCACTCGAATCCGTCCGCACGCTGGGACCTTCACCTGCAGAAGAAACCGCCAAACCGTTTGCTGAAGCGCTGGCAGAAATTCCTCCGGAGCTGGCCAGAGAAGCCGCCGATCTTCTTCGTCAAGCCGCCGAAATGGGAGATATCATCCGCATCAAAACGATTGCCGGAGAATTCCAAGCCAGATCCGAGGCCTTTGCGCCGATCGCAAACCGCATCATTGCACTGGCATCCGATTTCGATTTTGATGGCATTTTAAAGGCAGCAGATCAATTGACTCGATAAAATAATCAAGGGGCGACTATTCGTATTTATTCTATTGAGGTGGCCTTTCCATCGGAGCTGTCTAATGGGGTCGCGTTGAGGGTTTCTATCTGACGCAGATGACTGCGGGCCTCTTCAATAATGTTGTCTTCACCGGCGGTGCTCGCAAGTCGCACGGAGTGATTCAGCCACTTTTGGGCATCAGCCATCTGGTCGCTAAAAAAGGCACTGCGTCCGGCTCTGAGATAAAGGATAGCGGCCTGCCGGTTGCGTCCCGCCTTTTCGCTGGCCTCGCCTGCCAGGACCAGCGCTCTGACCATACCGCGATAGTCAAGCGCTTCACGGCGCAGGCTTGCTGCCGAGTCAAAGGCTTCAACGGCAGCGTCCCAGTTTTGTTCGGCCAGGGCCAGACGCCCCGCCAGCTCCTGGCGGTCAGCACGCAACAGGGGTTGCTGCGGCTGCCCGAGAGCGGTGACGGCCGCGCGCAACTGAGCTATGTCTCCTCGCTCGCTGGCCATCATTCCCCGCAGAAAATGGGTTTTGCTCCGAACAACAGAGGAAGCCCGCGACGGATTGGATAGGATTTGATCGGTTAGTTGCCAGGCTGCATTCAAATCCCCACCCCTGTGAAGGATGGTGGCTTCCAGAAGCAAAAAATCAACCGATTTGGCGTGATCCGCTATCGCCATTTCGGTCTTCGCGCGTCGAACCACATCCAGGGCCTCATCATAGGATTGCAGGTTCAGCAAACAGACTGCCAGATTATAGCGGGCATCCAGAATTGCGGCTGTATCATCGCGCACATAGGCACGCTGCAGTGCCTTGCGGTAAAAATTGGCGGCCTGCTCGAAGCGACGCTTATCAAAGGCCTGTCGCGCAGCGCTGTTAAACCGCTCAAGCTCTTGATCCGGGTCCGGAACTTTTTGCTTCGGTGGTGAAGACCCACAGCCGCTCAGCGTCAAGACGGCAACCGCCATCAGCAAGCTGATGATCCCCACCCCAAAAGAAGTTCGAAGATACGTGATCATGGGCTTACCTCCAGTGGCGATATTCGGCTATCTTTCGGTGACGGCTGGCGGGAGCCGCCCCCCAAAAGCCAGTGAGACTGCAACTGCTGGATCAAACGCTCCAGTTCGACCATCACCTGTTGTAGTTGCAAAACGAGGATCGGAACGGTATCTGCGGTGTCGCCGACATTTTCGACAATCTTCGGCAGTCGCGGGGTCG
>JASFGN010000496.1:0-3613 GCA_050123735.1 Desulfobacterales bacterium
GTTTAGCGGTGAGGTCCTCGGGCAGCGGCCCATGTCTCAGACGAAGTCTTCTCTGATGTATGTGGCCAAGCACTCCGGTTTCAAAGGGTATATACTGCGACCCTTAAGCGCCAAAAAGCTTCCGGAAACCATTCCCGAGAAGGAAGGCTGGGTTGACCGCGAACGCCTGCTGGATATTGCCGGGCGGGGGCGCAAGCGCCAGATTGCGCTGGCCTCGAAATTTGGCATCACCGACTACCCCGCCCCCGCCGGCGGCTGTCTGCTGACCGATGTCGGTTACTCCCGCCGGCTAAAGGATCTGTTTGACCATCAGGATACGTGCACCGAAGAAGAGTTGCATCTTTTAAAGTACGGCCGCCACTTTCGATTGAACCGCAACACCAAACTGATTGTCGGGCGCACCGAAAAAGATAACGAATATATTTTAAAATATCACAATCCGAAAACCGATGCGATCATCGATGTCAAGGATCACCCCAGCCCGATTGCACTGGTCCCCAATGGCGGTTCAAAAGAAACCATTTATCTGGCAGGCTCGATATGCGTCGGTTACAGCAAGGCATCCAACCTGACGCCCGTCAAAGTGATAGTCAAATCACCATCCGGCAACCAGACCATCGAAGTCATTGGTATCCCCACGGCCGACTTCAAGAAGCTGCTTATTTAAATTCAAAGGTTCGGGGTTCAAGGTTTAAGGGTTCTGGCTTTTGGCCGCACCATTTTGAATATCGAATGTCGAACAAGGAATTTCGAATGATGAGGTTTTCTTTTCCTTCGATATTCATTATTCCTTGTTCGGTGTTCTGCGGTTCTCTGTCATCTGGAACCTGCTTGCCGCGGCGCAGCTCGTAAGAGCGAAGACGGGACACCAGAAACCTTTGACTATGGCCTCGGGCCATAGGTGGCCAGCTGCCCGCAGGCGGCCGAGATATCCTGTCCCTTGCTGCGCCGAATCATGACCGTGTAATTTTTATCAATCAGGATCTCCTGAAATCGGAGGATGGTATCTTCGGGCGGCCGCTGATACCGGCATCCGGGGTGGGAATTAAACGGGATCAGATTGATCTTTGATTTGACCGGCCGTAACAGCTTTGCCAGCCGATAGGCATCGTCGGGGGTGTCATTGACATCCTTGAGGAGAACATATTCAAAGGTGATGCGGCGCCCACCGCGCAGCGGAAACTGCCGGCAGGCTTCGAGTAGTTTTTCGATGGGATATTTGCGATTGATGGGCATCAGGCGGCTCCGGGTATCGTTGTCGGCGGCATTGAGTGAAACGGCCAGATTCGCACGCGTATCGCGGCCCAGATCGGCCAGACGCGATGCCAGGCCGGCCGTTGACACGGTCACCCGTCGACCGGCAAAGGCAAAGCCATAGTTCTCATCGGTGATGATCTGGATCGCAGCGACCAGATTGCGGTAATTGACCAGCGGCTCGCCCATGCCCATAAAGACCAGGTTCGTCAGGGATTTGGGGTCTTTGAGGTCATTTTTGATATCGCGCACCTGGGAAACAATTTCAGCCATGCATAAATTACGCTGAATCCCCATTTTAGAGGTCAAACAAAAACCGCAGCCCTGCGCGCAGCCCACCTGACTCGAAAGGCACAGGGTATAATGATCGCGCTCCGGTATCAGGACACTTTCAATGCGTTTGCCGTCTTTGAGCTCAAACACATATTTGCGGGTGCCGTCTCTGGAAGCGGCGATGTGTTCGGTCTTCAAACGATCGATCGTAAAATGACTGCCCAGAAGGGCCCGCATATCTTTGGATAAGTTCGTCATCCGATCAAATGAATCCGCCTGGCGCGTATAAAGCCACTTTAAAATCTGATCAGCCCGATACGATTCAATTCGTCGATCAGCCAGCCAGGAAACCAGTGCATCCCGATCCAGCTCAAGTATGTTCTGTTTATTCACATTCAATTTTTTTTATCCAAAAATAATAGGGTCTTTGATTTATATCTTAGTTTATCTAAATAACGCTGTTCCTAATTCGGGAAGCATTGGAGTTGTGGAGTGTTGGAGTATTGGAGTAATGAAAAAACCATTACTCCAGCCTCACCAATCCCGCCTTCTGTTTAAAACTGTTCTGGCGCAGGAAGCCATTCCAGCACTCCAGTTCTCCATTACTCCATCACTCCAGCTTGCGTTTGGCTAATTATTGATTTTTATATCTAATGTAAGATAATTATTTTTGTTGACATAACATTTTTCTGATTGTATTTTCAAGAATTTATGATTTCAATCAGGTGCTCGCATGCTGGATAGCTTAAGTGACAGATTAAACTCCATTTTCCGTAAGCTCAAGGGACACGGCAAACTAACGGAAAAGAATATCCAAGAGGGGCTGAAAGAGGTCCGCATGGCCCTTCTTGAGGCCGATGTTCATTATCGCGTCGTCAAAAGTTTCATCGCCGATATTAAAGAACGAGCGATGGGCCATGAGGTCCTGGAAAGCCTGACACCCGGACAGCAGGTCATTAAAATTGTCAATGAAACCCTGACAGATTTAATGGGCGGCCGCAATGAGCAGCTTCATCTCTCGGGCAGAACGCCGGTTGCGATAATGCTTGTCGGTCTTCAGGGCTCCGGCAAAACCACTACGGCCGGCAAGTTATCTGTTTTCTTAAGAAAAAAGGGTCGCAAACCTTATCTGGTGCCGGCAGATGTTTACCGCCCGGCTGCTATCGAGCAGCTCCAAAAGCTGGGTAACCAGCTGGATGTACCGGTTTTTCCGTCGAGTACGGATCAATCACCGGTTCACATCTGTCAAGAGGCCTTGAGCGCTGCGCAGCAGCAACGATGCGATACGCTATTGCTGGATACCGCCGGACGTTTGCATATCGATGCGGAACTGATGGCTGAACTGGCAGATATTAAAGCTGCTGTCAAGCCTTCTGATATTTTGCTGGTGGCCGATGCCATGACCGGCCAGGATGCGGTTAATATCGCCAAGGCGTTTAATGAAACCTTGGATATTGGTGGTGTGGTTCTGACCAAAATGGATGGAGATGCCCGCGGCGGCGCGGCGCTTTCAATAAAGTCCATAACCGACAAGCCCATAAAGTTCATCGGTGTGGGTGAAAAGCTCAGCGATCTCGAAGCATTTCATCCCGATCGCATGGCATCGAGCATTTTGGGCATGGGAGATGTGCTCACGCTGATCGAGAAGGCGCAGGACGTCGTCGATCAAAAGAAGGCAGAAGCTTTAGAAAAAAAGCTTAGAAAAAGTCAGTTTACGCTGGAAGACTTCCGTGACCAGATGGTTCAGATTCGAAAAATGGGCTCATTTTCTGATCTGTTAAAAATGATCCCGGGCATGGGGCAGATGAAACAACTGAAGAATCTGCAGGTGGATGAAAAAGAGTTTGTCAGAATTGAGGCGATTATCAATTCCATGACAGCCCAGGAAAGAGCAAATCATCACATCATCAACGGCAGCCGTCGCAAAAGAATTGCAAAAGGCAGCGGCACCCGGGTTCAAGACGTAAACAAACTTTTGAAGAATTACACCCAGATGTTAAAAATGCTGAAAAAATTAAACCAGGGCGGCATGCGCGGGATGGGCCGTGGAATGCTGCCATTTTGAAGGAGAAGTTCGCATGGGCGT
>JASFGN010000497.1:0-3603 GCA_050123735.1 Desulfobacterales bacterium
CATCGATGCGCGCGTTCATGCGGTCAAAAAAGCTCAAAAACAAATTCTGACCCGGCTAAATTAAATCCTTCGGATTTATCGGCATTTCGCCTTTTGAACACACTAATCTATTTAATCAAGATGTGAAATCCCGTTTTTAAGCGGGGCCAGAAAATAACATGCCCGCCTTGCCGCAAGAATAATTAGTAGGAACAAATACTTGAAGCTGTCTTTTTTTGATTATTTCTTATATAAAAAGTAGAACCCAAATTAAAACAGTGGATAAGGGTTCAGGCCCCCCGCGTCTTGCGGGATTTCGCATCTAATTTTAGTACATTAAGGTGCTCAAAGGGCGTCGATTTGGCATAATATAAGAGTGTACGCACGCATAAGAATTATGGCCGAAAATAATCCACGGGGTATCGCAACCATTTGGCTGAATTTGTATGATAAAAATAGTAAAACCTGTCGTAAATATGTGGATTAGGGTTCAGGGCAAGGCGCAGTTTGGTGAAAAAGCGGAGCGTACACGGAATACGTGAGCATTTTGAGACGAACTGCAACACCGCCCTGGACACTTAGACGCTTATTTAAGACAGGTTTTAGGTGAAGGTTGTGTCCGCATCGCAGTAATCGAACTTAATCCTGCCGGCACAGTCTTCCAGCACACTCCCCTGACGTTTGGGATAATACAGGTACCGGCGCTGCTGCTCTTTGATCAGCGGCTGCAGCAATGGATTTTGTTCAAAATAGTTCAACAGGTCAGCCGGAAATTCGAGGCGGTCGGCACTGAACTTTTGGGCGACAATCAACGCATGATATGCGGCCAGATCACTATCAGAAGGGTCGTTGAAGGCATTATCCAAAATTTTAACCCAGGTCCTGCCTTTTTTAACCAGTACGGATAGAATCAAAAATCCCCTGAATTCATGTTTGTCGGCCGAATAGATTTCCAGTGCCACATAGTCGAACAGCTCGCTGACCACAGAAAAATAATAGGGCTCTGCTTCTGCTTTTCCGTGCGCGGCCGATATCAGCCAGCGGTATTTCAGCATCCAATTAATGGCCTCGATTCCGCGGAAAAATTGGGGGCGATTCAATCGTTTCCGGATTATCTGGTGCGCCTGCGCGTCTATTTGAGCGACCTCCGCGTGTTCAAAGGGGCGGGGCTTTCGTATTGAATCGGCAAGCAACCGCTGATAAAAAATTTTCTTTGATTGCGGGTATATTGCGTCCTCATCTCCGGGTGCGGCTGCATTTAATGCGGATGTTTGCCCTGGGTTCAGTGCCGATGATGATGCCTCTGCAGCTGCTTGCCAGATAGCTTCCAGTTTGCGGATTTTTTCCATTCTTAACTGATAGTAGGTGAGATGACCGAGGTTTTTAAAACCGGCCTTAGCATACGCCTGCTGTGCAGCTGCGGTCATGCGGGTGACCGGAAAGTCGATGTCGAGCTTTTTGATTTCTTCTAAAAGACGGCCGGCGACGCCTGTGCCGCGATAATCGGGAGACACAAAAAATGCGGTTGACCAGTGGATTCGTTTCAGTTCGTTATGGTGGGAAAACAATCCTGGAAGCACACCCTGGTAACCGACACATGTGTTACCGTGCAGGGCCGCCAATAACGCCACATCATCGGGGCGGCCGTATGGATTATTTCGCTGAGACAACGCGCGGCGCAGTGAAATGGGAACGCCCGCATGATATGATGGTCGGCTCAGTGCCTGACGCGCAAAATGGTCGATGTCTTTGAGCTTTATTTTTTCTATTTTAATTTGCTTTTTTTTCAATTATCTATTTTCTTAATATAGCGGTTGTCAGGTTATCATAATTTCAGACCGCTACGAAATAGCCTTACTTTTGTTAACCCATATGGCCAATTGAACATATTTATGACAACCGCTATCATCCTTGAATTTTGAAAGATTCAGGTAAATGCGCAGTTCAGGACATCATTTTTATACCAGAGATCGTCGCATTAAGGAAGATTCAATAAAATGCGGATTCAATTTGGGCGGCGTTACGGAAGATTCGGAAAGAATCGCGGATGAAGATTTTCTTTTATTGCCAGCATGTCCTGGGGATCGGGCATCTTTTCAGGTCTGTTGAAATTTGCAAGGCGCTGAGTGGCCATGAGATCGTGCTCATCACCGGCGGTCCCCATATTGCGTTAGATCTTCCCAAACACGTCAGGACATTTCATCTGCCGGAGTTGCAGATGGATAGCGGCTTTACAGGCCTTTTAAGCCCGGGTGAGCAGGTATCCGTCGATCAAATCAAAGAACTGCGCAAACAGAAATTGTTGGCCCTTTTCGAAACAGAAAAACCGGATGTTTTTATCGTTGAGCTCTATCCCTTTGGGCGCAAAGCCTTTCGATTTGAGCTTGATCCGGTTCTTGAAGCCATTTCTGATGATAAGGTTGCTCCGTGCCATGTGGTTTGCAGCGTACGCGATATTCTGGTTGAAAAGGAAGATCAACGCAGGCACGAAGACCGGGCGCTCAAAACGTTGAATCGATATTTTGACGCCGCCCTGGTGCATTCAGACCCGGACTTGATTCGACTGGAGCAAACCTTTTTTCGCTTCGATGACATTCAGATTCCGGTAGTCTACACCGGGTTTGTCGCACAGCAGTGCCCGGCGGATGCCCGCAATAGAATCCGAAATCAGCTGGGTCTTGACGAAACCCAGAATCTGATCGTTGCCAGTGCCGGCGGCGGTGGTGTCGGAGCCGTTCTGCTCGAATCTGTCATAAAAGCGTTTCAGCGGCTGTCCGGCGGCAGCTCTAATTATCTTCGGGTCTACACCGGCCCCTACATTGCCCGGAAGGATTTTGAATCTTTAAAGCGCCAGGCGGGCCGGCGGGTGAGCGTTGAAAAATTCAGCACCGATTTTATTTCTTATCTGGCGGCAGCCGATCTTTCGATCAGCATGGCCGGCTATAATACCAGTATGAATATTCTGGCGACGCGCGTCCGGGCTTTGGTGTGGCCGTTTCCCCAGAATAAAGAACAAACCATGCGGGCCGGCCGGTTGGCAGCAATCGGCGCGCTCAATGTATTAAACCGGCGGGACTTATCAGCCCCACGGCTGGAAGAGATCATCGAGCGCTGCTTAGCGCAGCAATCGTCTGCGTCGTTTGACGTTAATATCAATGGGGCAGCGGTTACGGCCGAATGGATTGAACGCCGGGCCCGAAGGATATCTTCAGCCTAAAAACGTTTGAAGCATTCTCAATTAGTTTTTCTTGGACATGAGAACTAAAATTATTGAAAAGACAAAAACAACGCACCTGTTGCCCATTGCGGTGCTCGTCTGCGTTAGTGCCTTCGTTTATTTTAATTCGCTGTCGAATGGATTCGTTTATGATGATCTCGGCACCATCGTCGAGAACGTCCATATCAAGCGATTCAGCAATTTTCTGTCCTCATTTTACAATCAATCGTATTTTAAGATATCCGGCGGGGAAGCCAGTTATCGGCCGCTGGCAACGCTGTCCTACTACCTGCTGTATGCCGTCTTTGACGTAAATCCCTTTGGCTATCGTCTGTTCAGCTTTGCGCTGCATATTTTTAACGTCATTCTGGTCTATATGTTGGCCCGTATAATCATCGCCAATAAAA
>JASFGN010000498.1:0-3591 GCA_050123735.1 Desulfobacterales bacterium
CCATGCTACCTTCTTCGAGCATCTTCGCGACCTGGAGAGAATCCTGCAGAGTTAGGCCGTTTTCGACAAAATCCTGACAGTTGAGCTTGACCAAAACCGGATAATTGACACCAACAGCTAAGCGGACTGATTCCAGTATTTCCAGAAGGGCTCTTGCCCTATTATGAATACCGCCTCCGTAACGATCCGTTCGGTCATTATATCTGGGGCAAAGCATCTGACTGAGAAAGAATCCATGGGCGGCAAAAATTTGCACCCCGTCGAATCCGGCATTTTTTGCCCTTGTGGCAGCCTGACCGTAAGCTTCGACCAGTTCCTTGATGTCTTGAACGGTCATTTGCCTGAGCCGCGATTTGGATAGATAAGCGCCGCCATAACCCAGTTGCAGGACTATCCGGCCGCTATTTTCATGGACAGCCTGTGTCATTTTTTGAAGATCGCGGATCAGCTCATCTTTGTGGATCCCGAGTTGCCATGGTGAATGTTGACCGTTCCGGCGGACATAGGCGTGGCCGGTGATGATCATTCCCACACCGCCGGCTGCCAGTGCTGCAACCAGATCAATCAAACTGGGGGAACAGGCGCCCTCATCGGTTGCCATCCCCGCCCAGGTTGCCGAGCGCACGAATCGGTTGGATAGCACCATCCCATTGATGTCACTTTTTTCGAACAATTCCGGCATTATTTCTCAATCCCCACTCTGGCCGGGACGCCTTTTTCAAAATAATGCTTTACGGGCTTCATTTCGGTTACCAGATCGGCGCTTTCAATCACACGCGAAGACGCATATCGTCCGGTGATGACCAGTTCGGTATCGCAAGGTTTGTTGATAATCAGACCGAGCAGATCCTGAACTCTAATCAGACCGAATTTGGCGGCTACATTGGCCTCCTCCAAAATGATCACATTGTATTCCTGCGATGCCATAATATTTTTGACGCGCTGAAGTCCTTTTTGAGCCGCAGCGATATCCTCGGGCAGGGGCTTACCATCCGTAAAACGCCCGAGCCCGAATTGTTCGACGGTAATCAAATCAGAATACCGTTTGAGCGCTTTAATCTCACTATAGTCACCCATTTTAATAAACTGCGCGATGTATACTTTTAAGCCCGCACCGGCCGCCCGGATGGCCAAGCCGATGGCAGCCGTCGTCTTACCTTTGCCATTGCCCGTATAAACCTGAGTGTATCCCCTGATGTCGTCTTTAGCCATTTCGGTTCCCATGCCTAACGAATTGAAAAACCATAACCGTTTTGCCGGAAACATGCAACAAATTTGCCCCTGCGCCTCGAAACCACCGATTATTTAAGTAAGGCAATTGCAATACCCCCCCCGCCATGTGGCACAAATGTGGGAGTTGGTCAGGAACTACTTTGAATCAAACACCCTTTTGATGATGGTTCCAGCAGGTTTCCATAAATTTCAGTGAGGCGTCTAAATGTGAATAGGAGAAAACCTCCAGTGAAACAGTACCGCTATATTTTGCCAGCAAACTCATCGTTGGGACGATAAATTTTTCAGGGAGCCGGTCCAGCGGGCCGTGAAAGTGATTTTGCTCAACACCATAGAGATGGATAATAGTGGTTTGAGCTGTATAGGTGTTGAAAAATGTATGCAGGTCATCGCCGTGTAAGATGAGGTGCCCGCAATCCAGACAGACCGCAAGGTCCAGCTCGGAGATAATCGGAGCCAGGAGCTCGAACGGATAATCCAGGTTCTCAACGGAAAAATGACGACCGGGGATACCACTGGCCAGTATCGTTTCCAGATTTTTGATCACCCGTTCCTGCCAGCTTTCAATGAATTCTGGTTCAAATGAATTTTCTTCATAAGGCACGTGCAGGGTCAGCGTCGTGGGCATTAAAGGCGCGACGCGTTCGGCCACACTCAGAATCGTATCGGCGGCTCTGTTCTGTTGTTGCGGATCCCGGCTGCTGATGGATATGTCTGTGGGTAGATGAACATTGTAGTTCAGATTGTAATCCTTTGCCAGGATGGCCAGCTCCCCGATCACTTGTTTTGAGGGCAGGGCATCGGTATGCTGGCTTTCAAACAGCAACAGCTCGATATTTTCCAGATAGGGCCCCAGCATTTTGACGTTGGGCACATAATCATCCGGGTAGATGAAAGAGGTTGTTCCGATGCTGAACGGAAAAACACCTTTATACGATTTGCATAATGCAGGATACATATCGCGAAATTTTATTCTTGGTTCACAAAGCGGCTCCCAGGGACATCAGTAAAAACAGGCCGGCTTCAATGATTTCCACCATGGCGCCCAGCATATCACCGGTAATGCTTCCCAGCCGCCGTTTATAAAACCATAGAATCAAACAAACCAGGATCACAAAGCAGGTGTTGAGCCAGATCGCCTTCAAACCCAAACCGAGAGAGAGGCCGACGGGTAGGGCCAGGCCCCAGAAGTGCTGTAAGGCTAATTTTTGCTCAAAAAAGGCTTTACCGGTACCGTCCTTCCGGCCGTATGGCAAATACCGCATACCCAGCAAAATGGCCGATCGGGCGTAGGCCGGTACGGCAATCAGGACAATCGCGCGCTGGCTGTCCAGGCCGGTAATACCGCCCCATTTCAGGGACAGCCCGAATAATATGGCTACCAGCCCCATGGTTCCGATGCGGCTGTCTTTCATGATCTTAAGGGCCTCATCGCGGGGGCGCGAGCTCAGCAGGCCATCAGCTGTGTCTGCCAGCCCGTCAAGATGAAATGCAGCGCTCAATACGGCCAGCAGGATCACATCCAGCAGGGCCACCATCGGTGGTGCCCAGAACCTTGCAACGGCGGCATCAAAAAGTGCCACCATCAGGCCCAGTAAAATGCCGACCAGCGGAAAATAGGGCACCATTTTGGGCGGTTCAAAATCCCGGGCCTTCCCCAGCGGCAGGATGGTGATGAATTGTAGGGCGGCGATCAGGTTCTTCATTATTTATTATTTAAATTTTTTGGCTTTCGTCTTAATCTAATTGTTTACCCCGGCGGTTTTACGACCACCGGAATGCCGGCCACCATCCAGACCACTTTGCCGGCGGTTTTGGCCACGGCCTGGTTGACGCGCCCGATGATATCTCTGTATTGGCGGGCAAGCCTGTTATCCGGCACAATACCGGCTCCGACCTCATTGGAAACCACAACAAGCGGGCACGATGCCGTTTTGAGCGCATCGATAAGCCGGGAAACGATCTTATCCCATTTTTTTTCGTCGGCGGTTTTCATCAAAAGATTGCTGACCCACAACGTCAGGCAATCGATGAGCATCACATCGGCATTCTGGCTGCGCTCCGATATGACCTCCGGCAAACGGAGCGGCTCTTCAATGGTCGTCCATTGTTGACCGCGTTCCTTTTGATGCCGGGCAACCCGCTGCGCCATTTCTTCATCCTGTGGCTGACAGGTGGCAACAAAAACTTTTTTGTCTCCGTTTATCTTCTCGGCTGTTTGCAGGGCATATGTGCTTTTGCCGCTTCTGCAGCCGCCGATCACCAGGGTCAACTCGTTCATGTTCCCCGTCCGTATTTAAATTTGCAGTAAATTCTTAAAATCGGTACTAAAGTAAACAGGAGTACTGGAGTGATGGA
>JASFGN010000499.1:0-3591 GCA_050123735.1 Desulfobacterales bacterium
CGGGGACGTCTTGCCCGCAGCGCCGGAAAAAATTCGAGTACAGTAACTGTATCGGCTTTGTTCGTGTTTGATATTTATGTCTGAATTCTTTCAATTGACCGAACACGATGCAAAAAAGGAGCTTTGCATGACAGAAATCGATGCCAGGGGACTTGCCTGCCCGGCACCCGTGCTGAAGGCCAAAACCGCCATCGAAACCCAGCGGTTAAATGCCGTCCGGGTGGTGGTGGACAATGCGGCCGCCCAGCAAAATGTTCAGCGCTTTCTTGAAACCCAGGGCTATGAAAGCACCCTTGAAACGGACAGCGACGGCTATGTCGTCGTCGGTCGTCGTGATGCCACTGTGCGAGCCGAACCGCAAGCCGGGCCGGTCACCGAAGCCGGGCAGATAAAGATCATGGTGATGATCGCCACCGATCGCTTTGGATACGGCGATGATACGCTGGGATCGAAGCTGATGGTCAATTTCATCCGAACCCTCAATGAAATGGGTCCGGATCTGTGGCGACTGGTCTTCATCAACAATGGTGTAAAACTCACCGTTGAGGGATCCGAGGTCCTGGCGGAACTCAAGCAGCTGCAGGAACATGGGCTCCAGATTCTGGTCTGTGGCACCTGCTTGACCCACTTTAACCTTCTTGAGCACAAACAGGTCGGTGAAACCACCAATATGCTGGATATAGTGACGGCCATGCAGCTGGCCGACAAGGTCATTAACTTATAGCTCCTCTTCGCAGACTCCCCTCCGCTGTCTTCCGCAGGGCCTTTCGCGCCTATTCTGATGGCGCGCAGCGTTCACTCTTCTTTGCTGAATTGTTTATATCGTGTTTTTTATTTTCGAAATTTTGCGAATGGCTATTTCGAACTTTTTCTAAAATCCCGCCTTTCCTGCAACTACTTTCGCGCCAAACGAAACATAACTATTTGTAATTCATTTATATCCAAAAAATTGCAGATTGATGGCATGTATCATGCAATTTTTGCTTTCCAAATCAACCGGGTATCTTGCAAATCGTTGCAACCATCAGCAAGGCCTGCGGCCAACGGTCATTTTTTTCGATGATTAAAGCCATCACGTCTTTCGCATTTCAGTGCGTCAACAATAAGCGCTAACCATCAGCATGAAGGAGGATTCCCATGGCAGAAAAAACGGAAACAGAAGCGCCCAAAGCGAAGAAATTAGCCGATCCTGTGGCAGCAACCATTGACCCGGCCAGCCAGCAGATGATTCAACGTGCCCATGAGCTGGGGGTGGAGACCGCCTTTGACCGGGCCGTCACACTGAAACCCTGCAATATCGGGAGCCAGGGGATTTGCTGCAAAAACTGCGGCATGGGCCCCTGCCGGCTGCCGCTACCCAAAGGCGGCATCGAAGGCGAAGACACCCGCAAAGGGATTTGCGGCGCAACGCCCAACACCATCGCGGCCCGTAATTTTATCCGCATGATTGCCGGTGGTGCGGCGGCCCATTCGGATCATGGAAGGTCCGTGGCCGAAGTCTTTATGGCTGCCGCGCGCAAAGAAACCGACGCCTATAAAATAAAGGATACGAAAAAGCTTATCCAAGTAGCCCGGGTGCTGGGTGTCGACACAACGGTGGACGTCGACGGCCGGCAGCTGGATCGGGATGTGGATGAGATCGCCGTAGAAGTCGGTGAAAAGGCGCTCAATGAATGGGGTAAGGCCGAAGGCGAACTGCTTTTTGCCAAGCGCGCCCCCGAGCCGCGCTATGAGTTGTGGAAAAAGCAGGGGGTTTTACCGCGTAACATCGATCGCGAAATCGTTGAAATTATGCACCGCACTCACATCGGCGTGGATCAGGACTATAAAAATCTGATGAAACAGGGTACCCGGGCGGCCATCGCCGACGGCTGGGGCGGTTCGATGCTGGCCACCGAGCTGCAGGACATTCTTTTTGGAACGCCGTATCCGCTGGCATCCGAAGCCAATCTCGGGGTGATGAAAGAGGACATGGTCAACATCGTCATCCACGGTCACGAACCGGTATTATCCGAGATGATCGTTGCGGTGGCCCAGAAAAAGGAGATGCATGAATATGCCCGATCCAAGGGCGCCAGAGGCATCCAGCTTTCAGGCATCTGCTGTACGGCCAATGAAATTTTACAGCGCCACGGGGTGCCCCTCTGCGGCACCTTCCTGCAGCAGGAACTGGCCATCATCACCGGCGCCTGCGATGCCATGGTGGTCGATATCCAATGTATTTTCCAGAATCTGGCCAATGTGGCCAAATGCTTTCACACCAAACTGATCACCACCCACCCGATTGCCCGCATGGAACAGGACAACGTCATCCACATTGAATTCGACGAGCACCATGCGCTGGAGGATGCTGAAAGAATCGTTAAGCTGGCGATTGACAATTTCGAAAACCGCAAATCCGAGGTGATGATTCCAAAGCAAAAATCGCCCATTGTGGCCGGCTTCGGTGTGGAATCCGTCGAATACCACCTGGGCGGAGTTTTTCGCGGGTCCTACTATACCTTGAATGACAACATTATTAACGGCCGCATCCGCGGCATCGGCGGCGTGGTGGGGTGCAACAACGTCAGGACCCGGCACAACGAAAGTCATATTCAGATTGTAAAAGAGCTCATCAAAAACGACGTGATCGTATTGACAACCGGTTGCAATGCGATTGCCTGCGCCATGGAGGGCTTGCTGACACCGGAATCCGCCCGTGTTTTCTGCGGGCCCGGTCTGGCCGAGGTGTGTGAGACCGTCGGTATTCCGCCCGTGCTGCATCTGGGGTCCTGCGTGGACAACAGCCGCATTTTGCTGGCAGCCACCGAAGTGGTCAAAGCCGGCGGCCTGGGCGACGACATCAGCGACCTGCCGGCGGCCGGCAGCGCGCCGGAATGGATGAGTGAAAAAGCCATTAGTATTGGCCATTATTTTGTGGCCTCCGGCGTTTACACGGTGTTCGGGGTCACCCTTCCGGTGTCCGGCGCACCGGTGTTCAAGGACTACCTGTTCAGAGAATTTGAAAAAATGTACGGCGGGATGTGGGACCTGGAGGTTGATCCGATACTACATGCCCGCAAGATGATTGCCCACATCGACATGAAACGCAGCGAGCTCGGCATCGACAGGGCCAGAAAGAGAATTCTGGTGGACATGGCCGCACGCCGGGAGCTCGAGTCGGCATAATTTACATTTTCAGATATGCGGTGCTCACCCCTGAATGTTTCACAAAGGGATTGCCATTAAAAAGAAGATTTTAGCGCGGCAGCGGGCGTAAAAGCCATACCGCTTGTCGCTGTAATTTCCTGAAAAAAAGATGAAGGCGTAAGTGTTACCGTGAAAAACGTCCTGCAATCGGAACGTTTTTTTGACAACGACGATAAACCGAAAAGGAGGAAATGAGCCATGGATGCGTTAGCAATTATGGTATTGGCGTTTGCCGGGTACATTGTCATGTACCACTTATACGGCAAATACATCGGCAGCAAGATCTTTGCGCTGTCCGGCGCTGCCAAGGCACCAGCGGTTGAACTCGAGGACGGCCGGGATTATGTGCCCACCAAAAAAGAGGTCATCTTCGGGCATCATTTCACGTCGATTGCCGGCACA
>JASFGN010000500.1:0-3586 GCA_050123735.1 Desulfobacterales bacterium
TTGATGATCTAAATGATGCCTCCCTAACCAACGGGAAGTATCGTTTCGGGATAGCCGATGCCGACCCAAAAGCATATATTTTTTCAGATAAAAGTTTATACTATAAACCAAATAAGTTGAATAAAAGCTTAACCTATTATAATTATTATATAAAAAATGTTTATATCCATAACCAAAGGAGGCAATCATGGAGATGCAAAACATTGAAAACCAATTAACGGAATTTAAAGCCCAGCTGGCGGCACTGGAGAAAAAAATCCCGGAAGACAAGCTCTCAATGGTGGTGTTTAGCGGAGATCTGGACAAAATCATCGCCGCCTTCGTCATCGCCACCGGGGCGGTAGCCATGGGGATGAACGCGGTCATGTTTTTTACGTTCTGGGGGACCCCGGTTCTCAGAGATGCCAAGAAAAATGTCGGTGGCAAAGACGCCTTTGGCAAGATGTTTGGTACGATGCTGCCCAAAGGGATGGGCCAGGTCAAGCTTTCCAAGATGAATATGGGGGGTATGGGCACGGCCATGATGAAATCACTGATGAAAAAGAAAAACGTCGCCTCTCTGGAGGAATTTCTGGCCATGGCCGAGGAACTGGGCGTGCAAATTTTTATCTGTGAAATGTCCATGGATTTGATGGGCTTTAAAAGAGAGGAAATGATTGATTATAAAAATTTGACCTTTTGCGGTGTTGCCAAATTTTTGGAAGAGGCCGCCAACAGTAAAGTCCAATTGTTCATTTAGCATGCTGTTTCAACCATGTTGACAGATGCTGAATCGGTCATGTCAATTTCTTCGAGACGCTATGATCAGCAAGTTGCCTGTGGCCTGATATTCGGGATGAGGTGCACATCTGAAATAATTTATTAATTTCATTTAGAGGAGGTATACAATGAGTGATGATATCAAAGTCGAGAAAGTATTTGATTTAAAGGGACTGCCATGCCCCATGCCGGTCGTTAAGGTCAGTAAGGGCATCAAAGAGGTTGAAATCGGTCAGGTGATCGAAGCCCAATCGACGGATCCGGGCTCGTTAACGGACTTTCCGGCCTGGGCCCGAACCAGTGGCAATGAAATTCTGAAAACCGAACAGGAAGACGATGTGATTAAATTTTACATCAAACGCAATGCCTGATTTTCTGCTGTTTGGCTGCCGGTCCGCAGGACATTCTGCCGCGGGCCGGCATAACGAAAACCCGGAAGCAAATAGTGCTGCGGCCAGATTCGGTATCTGTCTCAATTAAGAAAAAACGGGAGGTCATGTTGGATACGCTGTACTACATTATACTCGTGCCAATGGTCTATTTTGCCTTTGCCGTATTTTTGATCGGCACGACGGTCCGTTTGATTACCATCTTTCGCACCCCCAAGCATCCGGCCACGCTTCAGGTCTATCCCGAGAAAAAGCCCGGGTGGATGTGGGCGCTGTATGACACATTTTTGTTTCCCACCGTTCGCAGACACAAACCCCTGTTGTGGATATTTTTGATGGCGTTTCATATTTGCATCCTGCTTCTCATTCTGGGGCATCTGGAGCTTTTTGGCGAAATTGAAATACTGCAATTGATTCCCCATGAAATATTTCTGGGGCAGGGACTGGTGGGCCTGATTGCTTCCATTGCGCTGCTGTACTTTTTGTTCCGCCGTTTTATCTCGCCGGTGCGGGAACTGTCGGTTCCGGAGGATTACTATCTGCTGATATTGCTGTTTCTGGTAGTACTGTTCGGCAGCCAGATGGACTGGGCCCGTAGATGGTATTTTTACGAAACGGTGACCGTCGAGCAGTACCGGGAATATCTTGGCAGTCTTTTAATCTTTGACCCCTATCTGCCCGAGGAACTGACCGGATCGGGGCATTCGTTTATGCTGGTGCTGCACATATTTTTCGCCAATTTGTTTTTGATATTTTTCCCGTTCAGCCAGAGCATGCACTCGTTTCTGTCGTTGCCGGTAAATAAGCTCAGGCGCGGCTGAAAACTGATTTTAAAAGTCCATCTAATGGCCGAATGCTGCGTTATAAACCGATTTAAAATGCTCGAATACTAACGTGTATGCTCTGCTTTTAAATCGGTTTATGCTTTGCCTTCGACCATAATCTGGAATTTAAAATCAGTTTTAAAAACTATTTTCATGCAAAAAAGCGATTTCAAACAGATGACTGAGTACCGAGGAACTGATGATGGATGAGAAAACTAGAGACGATCTGCTCAAGTTGTTTCAAAGCAAACTAAACGAAGCCATGCGGCTTTATCTGGAAACCTGCACCCGTTGCGGGGTGTGTATCGAGGCCTGTCATGTGCATGCCTCAATGGGGCAGGTCAAGTACATTGCCGCCTATCGGGCTGAAATCGTGCGCCGCCTGTATAAAAAATATTTTAAGGGTCGCGGGAAAATCTGGCCGTCGGTCGGCGAGGCCAAGGAACTGAGCGAAATGGCTCTTGATGAGCTTTACGAAGCCGCATACTCCTGCACGGGTTGCCGGCGGTGCATGGTGTATTGTCCCTTCGGCATTGACACCCAGATGCTGATGTCGATTGCCAAACTGCTGCTGGTCGGGGCCGAAATGGAGCCCGAGATCCTCACCCTGCTGGCGGACACCTCTATTGAAAAAGGAAAATCCATCGACCTGTTTAAAGACAGCTTTATGGAAGGCATCAAGCGCCTGGAGGCTGAAGTCGTATCAAAATGGAAACTGGAAGCCGGTGAGACCGCCATTCCAGTGGATGTCGAAGGCGCTGACCTGCTGTATGTGGCCCTGGCCGGGGCGCATTCGATCATCCCGGCCGCAGCCATTTTTAATGCTGCCAAAGAAAACTGGACCTTGAGCTTCTTTGAGGCCGTTAACTTCGGCGCTTTTGTGGGCGATCCCACCAAGACCAAATTGATACTGGATCGGATTGTCAACGAAGCCAGGCGTCTGAAAGTCAAAGAAGTCTGTATCTGCGAATGCGGCACGGCCTACCGGGTCATGAAGCAGCTCACCGGCAAGCAGCCCTTCAAGGTCAGCTCGATTACCGAAGTGCATGCACGCTATATCCGGGAAGGACGCATCAAGCTGGATAAAACCAGGGTGGAAGGTGCGGTTACCTACCATGATCCCTGCCAGATTGCGCGCAATGCCGGCGTCATCGATGAGCCGCGCTACATTTTGCAGCACCTGACCGACGATTTCCGGGAGTTGACCGATGAACCCCGCTACAACTGGTGCTGCGGCGGCGGGGGCGGGCTGGTGGCCATGGGCGAAGATACCCTTGATTTTCGCATGAAATCCGCCCGCGTCAAAGCCGATCAGGTCAATGCAACCGGGGCCAAGGTATTGGCCACAGCCTGTGAAAATTGTCACGCCCAGCTGAGCAATTTAAATGATCATTACAAAATGGGGGTTGAGGTCAGGTTTTTGAGTTCGATGATTGCAGATGCGCTGGTTTAATAGAAAAACCGCCTCTGCGAAACACCGGACAAAACAAAAACGGCCTGTCGGCCCTACGGAGAGGGGCGACAGGCCGTTTCCTTAGAATTTCCTTCTTTCCTTTAAACCTTTAAAGGGAATTATTTGCAAAATCCCTCCTGCATGGCCCATTGCAGCCCTTC
>JASFGN010000501.1:0-3583 GCA_050123735.1 Desulfobacterales bacterium
TCGGCTATGCAACCCGCTCGTTAAAGGAATGTCTGGCGCTGGCCGGCAAGGATTATGAAATCCTGACACCGATGCTGGATGCCCGATTTGTCTGCGGGTGGTCGATGCTTTACGCGAATCTGGTCGACGCGCTGCGCGCAAAAATCATAAAACCGAAATCCCGCCCCATTATCGACTGGCTGGTTGAACGCAATCGCCGGCGGCATGCCCAATTCGGCGATTCGGCCTACCTTCTGGAGCCCAATCTAAAGGAGGGCCAGGGCGGTCTCAGAGATTATCACACCATGCTGTGGATTGCGCGCATCGCATTTAACGCCAAACAATTCAGAGACCTCGAATATCTCGGATTGTTATCCCATGAAGAGTTCCAGCGCTTAATTCGATCGGTTTCCTTTGTCTGGCATGTCCGCAATCGCATCCATTACATCTGCGGGCGCAAATGTGACCAGCTGCATTTTGAAAATCAGGTTAAGCTGGCCCGCGCTTTGAACTACAAAACGGATAACGGACAGGCGCCGGTTGAAAAATTCATGGGTGAGCTCCACGGGCAGATGGAGACCTTAAAACAACAGCACCTGATGTTTTTGCACGAACTCGGCTATGAGAAACCCAGAAAACGGAAAAGAAAATCACAGAAAAAGAGCGACATTAAAGGCCTGGAAGTCATTGAATGGGGAATGCTTAATTTTGTCGGCCCCGAAAAAATTATGAAATTCCCGGCGCTTTTGATGAAAATATTTGAGGAAAGTGCACGCCTGAAAATTCCCCTGAGCGCTGAGGCCAAGCGGCTGGTAAAAGAATTCTCTTATCTGGTCAATAAAACCTATCGGGTATCGGAGCCGATCATTCGTTCATTCGAGCGCATTTTGGTGGCCCCGGCTCCCAAGTTTAGCGTCCTCAACGAAATGCTCAACACCGGTTTTCTGGAAAAATTTATACCTGAGTTTCGCGTGGTCCGCAATCGCATCCAGTATGACGAATATCATCTGTATCCGGTGGACAAACATCTATTGCGCACGGTGCAAACCGTTAAACTGTTCGGCACCACCAAAGACAGCAGTTTGGAGCCCTTATGCGAGAAATTGTACCGCAACCTGAAGAAAAAGAAGCTGTTGCTGTGGGCAGCTTTACTGCATGATATCGGCAAAGGCGAATCCGTCGAAGATCATTCTGCCAAGGGTGCGGAGGTCGTTCAGGCCATTCTCAGCGAGAAAAAGATGAAACCTGCTGATGTTGAAACGGTCATGTTCCTGGTGCGGGAACACCTTTTGCTGATAAAGACCGCCACCCGCAGAGATATCTATGATGAGGAAACAGCCCTTTCCTGTGCGCGCAAGGTAAAGGATATTGAGCGGCTAAAAATGCTGTATTTGTTGACCGTCGCCGATTCAATTGCGACAGGCCCGAAAGCCTGGAACGACTGGACGGCAGCTCTGTTAAGGGATTTTTTCCTCAAGGTAATGAATGTACTTGAAAAAGGGGAACTGGCCACGGCTGAGGCCGTTGAGGTTATCTCGCAGAAAAAAGATGAAATCCGTGCTTCGGAACCCAACCGCAACGCCACCGATAGCGTCAATGTGCTGCTGGAGGCCATGTCGCCACGCTATCTTTTGTACATGCCCGCTGATAAAATCAAAAAGCATATTAAACTCTACCATGAGCTATCTGCCAGCCAATCTGATTTTTTATGGGAAGTTGAGCACGCGGCCGAAGCCAATACCCGCTCGGTGACCATCTGCGCCCAGGATCGTCCCGGTCTGATGTCGAAGATTGCCGGTGTTTTCACCTTAAACAACATTGACATCCTGGACGTTCAGGTGTTTACCTGGCGCAATCAGATCGCCCTGGATATTTTTAAGGTCAAGCCCCCGCCGGACCCGATCCTGGAGGATGAAAAATGGAGCCGGGCTGCTGCTGACCTTGCCGCCGCACTGTGCGGCGATCTGGATCTGACGGCCGCCCTGAAAAAAAAGGTGCAGACCTACCGCAACGGAAAAGCCGGCCTGGTTAAAAAGCCCCATCGCGTCAAGATAGATAACACCAGCTCCAGTTTTTTTACCATTATCGAGGTGTTTACCTATGATTTCCTCGGTTTGCTGTATAGCATCACCGATGCGATTTATCGCTGCGATCTGAACATCTGGGTCGCCAAAATTGCGACCAAAGCGGATCAGGTGGTGGATGTTTTTTATGTCAGGGACATCAACGGACAAAAGGTAGATCTGCCCGAACAGGTCACCGCTATCAAAGCAGCCATTATGGACAGACTGCCGGCGTCACAACCGGATTGGATAACGCAATGATTACAAATTTACATTGGCTGATGTGCTTTGGAAATTGCGGATGGATACGGAATAATGCTGAAAAGGAGGATGACACCAGAAGATGAAATCGAAAAGTATGCTGACAACTGTAATTCTGCTCACGTTTCCCGTTTCTTCGGCGATAGCGTCGGAGGGCTTAAATTCGGGTGATACGGCCTGGATGATTGTCTCAACCGCCCTGGTGATGATGATGACCCCGGCGGGCCTGGCCCTGTTTTACGGCGGCATGTCCAGGTATAAAAACCTGCTCAACACCTTCGCCATGACTTTTGTGGCCTATTGCCTGGCCAGCATTGTCTGGATGATGTGGGGCTACAGCATGGCCTTTGGACCGAGCAAAGGCGGTATTGTTGGAGGATTGGAAAATATCTTTTTGGCCGGTATCGGCGTAGACAGTCTTTCGGGAACTATTCCCACCTATGTGTTTGCGCTTTTTCAGATGACCTTTGCCGGTATCACGGTTGCCCTGGTTCTGGGCTCCGTGGTCGATCGGATGAAATTTTCAGCCTGGATCGTTTTTACGATGCTGTGGGTCACCTTGATCTACTGCCCGATCGCCCACTGGGTATGGGGCGGCGGCTGGATGGGAGAAATGGGCGCTTTGGATTTTGCCGGCGGCACGGTTGTTCACATCAATGCCGGGGTGGCCGGTCTGGTGCTGGCCCTGGTGCTGGGCAAACGCATCGGTTACGGCAAGGAAGCCATGTTTCCGTCCAGCATTGCCTTCACCGCCCTGGGGGCGGCTCTGTTATGGTTTGGCTGGTTCGGCTTTAATGCCGGCAGCCAGCTGGCCGCCGATGGTGTGGCCGGTTCGGCGTTTCTGGTGACCAACACGTCGGCGGCCATGGGCGCTCTGGTCTGGATGTTTGCAGAATGGCTGACCGACAAAAAGCCCACCGTGCTGGGCCTGGCCTCGGGCATTGTGGCCGGTCTGGTGGCGATTACGCCGGCTGCCGGATTCGTCGGGTTGCCGGCCGCCTTGATCATCGGGCTTGTCGCCGGCCTGGTGGGCTTTTATTTTGTGGCCAAAGTCAAGCACAAGCTGGGCTACGACGATTCGCTGGACGCCTTCGGGGTTCATGGTATGTGCGGTCTGTGGGGGGCGCTGGCCACGGGCTTGTTTGCCAATCCGGCGGTAAATGAAGCCGGCCAAGGTTTGTTTTACGGCAATCCGAAACAACTCTGGATACAGATGATTTCCATCGTCGCCACCGCCGCGTTTACCGCCGTCGGCACCCTGATCGTTATCTATATTACCA
>JASFGN010000502.1:0-3576 GCA_050123735.1 Desulfobacterales bacterium
TAGCCCTGTGTAGGGCCAAATGCTATAAATTTAAGGCAGTTAATTTGCTTGACATTAAATTTTCACCATACTAATGAATTAATTGTTGATTACATTCGCAGCCTGTTCAAATCGATCCTCACGAGCGACTCAGCATGGCAGAACGGCCAAATATTGATCGGATAACCTGAGGGGGAAACACGGCATGGAATCCATTCGCCAATTGAGCGGCCGCCTGAACTGGCGCTATGTGTTTGCGGGAGTCGTCGTCTGGTGGCTGGTCATGCTGGTAGTCTATTCTCTTTTGAGCCTGCGCGTCAACCACCTCAAAAACCGTCTAACAAAAACAGGCATCGAGCTGACAACCGAGCTTGCCAGTCTCGTCAGCCTGCCGCTTCTGGAAAGAGATTCCCAGTCGATTCACCGTCTGCTGACCGAAACTGCCGGAAAACCCGGCGTGTTCTATGCTTCGGTGGTTGATCATCGCAATAAAGTCGTGGCCTTCACCGGCACCGGTCACCTGATGCCGAATATGACGCCCACAGCCCGAAGCGTCGAAAAAGTGAGCATCCGGGAGGGGGGTTTTGCCAGTCACGCCAAAATCATTAATTTCGTTTCCGATATTACCTATGCCGGCACCAAAATTGGCGAATTATTCATCGGGTTATCAACCCCCGGCGCCATCCAGACGCGCAAAATATTTACCGTCGTCGCGGTTGCCAGTGGTTTGCTTTTATTACTGCTGGTCATCCTGTTTCGGTATCAATCGATCAGAGAAACGCTGACAAAAACTTTTGCGGTAACCCCTTCAACAGCCAAAATCGAAACAGACGCTCAGGGCGCTCCGATTGCCTGCCCGCTGTGTGGGACCCGGAAACCGCTAGCGGCAACCCTGTTCAAGCAATCAAACCTGGACCCCCATCTGAAAGGCGGACTGACGACGCAAACCGCTAACGTGAACCGCGAAGCCGCCGGTAGCGATAAAAGTGCTCAAACTCACGGCGGTTCAGACGATTTATTGTGGCTCAAGCGCCGGATCATTTTGCGCTGCGCCGAGATTATCAAAAAATTGACCGCCTAGTTTTACGTTCAGATAGCAAGGAGGTATTTCATGCTGGTCAATGACATTGCCACCATGACCGCAGTGAAGGTCAAGGAAATATCAACGAGCACCTTTACCAAAGTTGCCAGAGGAATGAAACGCCTGTCCCATTTAAAATTCGTTGAACGCAGCCCCAGGAAAGTCGCCGTCTGTTTGGCCGTGTGGCTCCTGGTCAACATCGCCGGCTATCTGTTTTACCATTATGCATTCGAACAAAAACAGAATGGATTTTACCAGCAAGGAATTGCCCGGACCCAGAGCCTTGAATCCAAAACCGGCCCTTTTGTCCTGGAAAAGGATCTTTTATCGCTTAATGTAGCCCTTAAAGAGATTCAGGGCTTTGAGGATTTAAAATTTGCGGTCATCCTGGATCACAAAAATACCATCCTGGCCCACACCAATGCGGAATTGATGAATCGGAAATTCGAACCGTTGATTGATGAAAGGCCAATCGAACAACACGACGGCGTTCAGGTTGTTTCCGCTAAGTTGCCTGACCAAACAGGGGTGGTCGGTTTCTTTAAGACGATTCATTTTTCAGATGTCGAAATCGGCAAAGTCGGCCTTGTTCGCTCTGTCGACCGGCTTCACGACCAGCTCAATCAGTTGCGTTTTTTATATGTTGCCGGGGTCCTCGGGACCATCCTGTTGCTGGCGGTGGCTTTGTTTGTGATAGATCGCAGCGCCAAAGCGCGGGCCCTCAAAATAGAAGCCGATATCGCCAGGATGGACCGCATCGGCCCTTATCTGTTGCACCGCAAAGTCGCCCGCGGCGGGATGGCCGAGCTGTTTTTAGCGGATTATGTTCGCGAAGACGGTTTTCGGCGCAAGGTTGCGATCAAGCGAATTTTACCGCATCTGGCGGGAAATCAAAATTTTATCAAAATGTTTACCCGGGAAGCCCGGCTGGCGGCCTTATTGCAGCATCCGAACGTCGTTCAAATATTTGACTACGGCAATATCGAAAATGCCTATTTTATTGCCATGGAGTTTATTGACGGCAAAAACCTGGGTGAAGTGCTCAAGATCCTGGATCGTGGATTGCCTGCCGACATCGCCGTTTTTATTATGTCACAGATCTGCAAGGGGTTGGATTATTCACATAACAAAAAAGACGATGCGACCGCTGAACCCTTTAAAATAGTTCATCGCGACATCAGCCCCCAGAATCTGCTGATCTCCTATCAGGGAGAAGTAAAAATCAGTGATTTCGGAATTTCAAAAGCCAGATCCGAACCGAGTCTAACGCAAGCCGGTGTCGTTAAGGGCAAATTGGCTTACCTATCACCGGAACAGGCACTCGGAGAGCCGATTGATCACAGGGCCGACATTTACGCCCTCGGGCTGGTATTTTATGAAACCCTTTGCGGCAAGAGAGTTTACGAGTTTAGCAACGAAGTTGAAGCCATTCGGACAATTCCGAGCATGGAGATCGCACCCCTGAAGAATGCGATTGCGGATATTCCGGATGAATTAAACCGCATCGTGATGAAATGTTTGGAAAAACAAAAAGAGTTGCGGTATCAAAGCGCTGCTGCCGTGCATGCCGACCTGTTATCATTCAAGAAACATCAGAATTCAGCATTCGGCACTTCCGATCTATCCAATTTCATGAAGCAATTTTCAGATCAAAAACCGTCAACCTAAACGCTGTCTCAAAAATATCGGAACCCGCCCATATGCCCAAGAAAATCTTCGCCGGAAAAACGGATGTCGGACTCAGGCGCCAGAATAATGAAGACGTCTTTTTAGTGAGCCCGGAGTTTGATTTTTGCCTCGCTGCAGATGGAATGGGAGGTGCTGCTGCCGGAGAGGTGGCCAGCGAAATTTTTGCCCAGACGGCCCTCGCTGTTTTTTCGACCAATCCCAATCGCTCTGAAAAAGACACGCTCTATCGCGTTCAAAAAGCCTATTATACCGCCAACGAAAAAATTCTGGAGCATGTCAGCGCACATCCGGACCACAAAGGTATGGGCTGCACCGCCGAGCTGCTGGCATTTTTTGAAGACCACTTTATTCTCGGCCATATCGGTGACAGCCGCACCTATCGGTTAAGAAACGACGTGCTGGAGCAGCTCACCGAAGACCACACCCTCGTCCAACAACAACTTCAAGAAGGGCTGATATCTGAAGACGAGATCCGAAACCATCCCATGCGTCACGTCATCTTTCGTGCCGTTGGTATTAAAGAAGAGCTCACCATCGATGTGCTAAAAGGCAAAACCCACCCCGCCGATCTTTTCCTGCTATGTTCGGATGGATTATCCGATATGATCGAAGATGAACACATTCATGAAATTTTGTGCGCCGATACCGACATTGAACACAAAACCGAAAACCTGATTGAGTCCGCCAAAGCCGCCGGCGGCATCGACAACATTACCGTTGTTTTGGTTGCAATTCGCTGAGTTCAGTGAACGCCGTCTCAAATTAAAACTTTCGCAGGTCACATTATGCCGCATCCATTTTTAGAATGGCTTGACGAACACCAAAAG
>JASFGN010000503.1:0-3575 GCA_050123735.1 Desulfobacterales bacterium
AATGCTTTATGCAACCGATCTTTCTGCCGTTTCAAAGTATGGAATTCGTTATGCCATCCAGTATGCCAGCGATCACAACGCTAGCCTGATTGTATTTCACGTCATCAATCAGCGCTCGCTTGCCTTCTCACGCATTTTTCCTGATTTTTTCAATAACGCCCCTGGACACAATATCACCAAGCAAAAAGTGAACTTCGCATTGCGTCAGCTGGAAAGACTGCTGCTGGAAATCAGCAAAACACAGCTGTATGAGCATCCCGAGCAACATCATACGGTCGAATACCTTGTTGTTCACTACGGTAAGATAGCGGAAGAAATTGCTCAAAAAGCCCATCGGTGGGGATGCGAAAGGATCATCCTCGGACCCCGCCGAAAACGGTTTTTAGGCCGGATCTTTTTGCCCAGCGTAGCGCGCATGGTGCGGCGCAGATCGAATGCTCCCGTTCATATAATAAAACAGCCAAAGCGCGCAAAACTATAATTCCGATCATTAAATCAATCTTTTTTCTAAATTTTGCTAAATAACAATTCGCAATTTTTCTAATTTACACGTCTCACACCCCTTCAATAGCGAAGAGCTACCAGCCTAATCTACTAAAATTACGAATGTTTTTTGCCTGCTGACCGCTGGCATATTTTGTGCTCTCATAAAACGCTGGAAGATGTGAATAAAATAGTCAAAAAAAGCAAAGCCGATGAGGCCGGCGAATGAAAACCTTACACACCGAACTATCAACCGATTCTGAGATCAGTATCGAAACCTTCTACCGGGTGTTCCGGGACATCAGCACCCTGGTGCATACGGGCAAAAGCCTAAAGGAGGTCCTGGATCGAGTCGTCTGGAAGGCGAGCGAACTTCTTACTGCCAAGGGGGCTTTGCTCAGGATCCGTAATCTGGAGACAGAGCAGTTCGAGGTTGTGGCTGCATTCGGTCTGGGGGAAAGATACCTGAGCAAAGGACCTGTAACCAGCGAAAAAATCCTTACAGATGAAATTCGGCAAAATCGGGTTTTGATCATCGATGATATCTGGAAAGCCCCCCGGGTCGAATACCCGCAGGCGGCCTGGGATGAAGGCATCCGCATGATTTTGGACATTCCTCTGACCGTTGCAGAGCAAATCATCGGGCTTTTAAGAATCTACCTGGCCGAAACGAGAAATTTTTCAGAAGATGAACTTGATTTTATGGTTTCCATCGGCGAGCAGTGTGCCTGTGCGATCAACAAGGCCCGTCTGATCGAAAATCAGAAAGCCCGTTATGACTATCTGGCCATTCAAACCGAAAAGATGTCGGCCCTGGGTCGCATGGCGGCCGGGATTGCGCATGAAATCAACAATCCGCTGGCGGGCATTTTACTGTTCAGCTCCAACCTGCGCAAAAAAGTGCCCGCCGAAAGCGACCTCAAAGAAGGGCTGGATGTCATCGTTCGGGAGACGGTGCGCTGCAAAACCATTATTCAGGAGCTTTTAGAGTTCTCACGTGATCGCGAGCCGCGCAAAGAAATGGCCAATCCGAACGCAATCCTGGAAAAGGCCCTGAAAATTTTGGAAAACGAGTTTCGCCTGCATCATATCCAGATCGAAAAACATCTCAGCGATGAAATGCCCGAAACGCTGCTGGATGAAAACCAGATCGAACAGGTCTTTGTGAATCTATTGCTGAATGCGGTGCAAGCCATTGAAGATAAGGGCATCATCATCGCAACAAGCCGCATCGATAAGAGCCGCAAAAAGGCGCTGATCGAAATTGCCGATACCGGCAGCGGCATTCCTGCGGAGAATTTAGCGAAAATTTTCGAGCCATTTTACTCCACCAAGCCCAAAGGTACCGGTCTGGGGCTGGCGGTGAGCTATGCTATTATCAAAAACCACCAGGGCGACATCCATGCCTTCAGCCGGCCCGGACAGGGTGCCCGTCTTGTGCTTGAGCTACCGGTTCTAACCCCGTCCGCACAACCGCAAAACCGCTGCCGGGATAACAAAAACGCGCAAGACAACAGAGGGGCCCGCTGATGCACAGGAGTCACATTCTGATCATTGATGATGAGGCGGTCGTCTGCGACGGGTGCCGGGCCGTACTTTCAGAAAAGTATGCGGTCGACGCCTGTATGACCGGCAAAGAAGGTCTCGATGCGTTTTTAAAAGGCCGATATGATTTGGCCCTTCTGGATATGAAACTGCCGGATACCGACGGGATGGAGGTTTTGCGGATCATCCGCCAGGATAAATCCGCTGCTTATGTAATCGTGATGACCGGTTATTCCACAGTTAAAAATGCGGTCCAGGCCATGAAATCAGGTGCTTTTGACTACCTGGCCAAGCCGTTTACCGACGACGAGCTTCTGCTGGCCGTTGATAAAGCCCTCGAGCACAAACGCCTCAAAGAAGAAAACCTCGCCCTGCGCAATCAGCTATTTGAGCAATTTGACTTCAGCAACATTATCGGCGAGGATCCCGCGCTTCTGCAAGTTTTCGATGAGATCCGCAGAGTCGCACCGACGGACAGCACCGTTCTGCTACAGGGAGAGAGCGGAACGGGAAAAGAGCTTTTTGCCCGGGCCATTCATACCCGCAGCCCCAGGGCCGCCCGCCGTTTTGTCGCCCTGGACTGCAGCTGTCTGGCTCCCAGCGTTATGGAAAGCGAGCTGTTCGGGCATGTTAAAGGCGCTTTTACGGGCGCCATTCAGGATAAGGCCGGGATTTTTGAAGTGGCCAACGAGGGGACGCTTTTCCTCGACGAGATCTCTAACTTGACCCTCGAGGTTCAGGGCAAATTGTTGCGCGTGATGGACACCCACGAATATAAGCCGGTCGGCGCCAGCCGCTTCAAAAAAACCGATATCCGCATCATTGCGGCTACCAATCGCGATCTGAAAATCATGGTGGCAGAAAATGCGTTCAGACAAGATCTGTTTTACCGCCTGAATGTCTTCCCTGTTTATCTCCCGCCGCTGCGCGAGCGCAAGGACGATATCCCCAGGCTGGCCTATCATTTTCTGCGTTTTTTTTGCCGCAAGACCGGCAAAAAAATAGAGGGCTTTAGCGACGATGCCTTGCAAGTACTGGTCAACCAGCCCTGGCCGGGAAATGTGCGCCAGCTGAAAAACGTCGTCGAACGCCTGGTGATTATGGCCGATCAGCGACTGCTCGACGGACCCCAGCTACTGGCGCATTTGCACCCCCGAAGATCAAACGGCGGTAACAATGTCATCCCGGAGACCATCGAAGAACTCAAAGCCGTCAAGAAACACCTGCTTGACGTGCGCTACGGCGAACTGGAGAAAGCTTTCCTCGTCAAGGCACTCAAAGCCAGCGACGGCAACATCACCCGAGCAGCCGAAAGGGTGGGGATCAAAAGACCCAACTTCCACGCCTTGATGAAAAAGCATGACCTGTCCATCAAGGATTTGGGCCACGTCTCCCCTCCGGCGGCTCATGAAAGTTAAAAACAGACACTGGTGTGTATGAACGGCAATACAATTAAGAACCGATTGATATTTTTACAAGAATCGAAATGCGCGGGTGTCGATGGTGTACAGCCTTTCATACGATCGACCCCTTGGACGGGTCGGTAT
>JASFGN010000504.1:0-3574 GCA_050123735.1 Desulfobacterales bacterium
CCATGCTGCTAACATCCAACCATTTTCAGGGAGGTCGCACGATGACTGATAAAATTACAAGCTACAGGGATTTGCGGGTTTTTCAGAATGCCATGAATGTCGCCATGGACATCTTTCATTTGAGCGCGAAATTTCCACCGGAAGAGCAATTTGCATTGACCGGTCAGATGCGGCAGGCGGCGCGGTCGGTTTGCTCCCATATCAGCAGGGCCTGGCGCAAAAGGCGCTTTAAGACTCCCTTTGTTGCCAAATTAAACGATTCCGAGGGCCAGGCCTGCGAGACCCAGGTGTGGATCGAATTTGCCAGGCAATGTAAATACCTTGATGACGATACCTGTGAGCAGTTGAACGATGCTTATGAGCAGATAATGGGTCAGCTGGGCAAAATGATCGGTCAGGCCGATAAGTGGTTAATCAAAAAGCAGCCGAAACAACCCGCTGATTCGCCGTCCAATTGACGTTTTAGCGCTATAACGTTATAATGTTATAGCGCTAAAATTTCTGAGGAGGCAAAAATGGCAACAGGCACTAAACGTGCGACCATCTATATAGACCCCGAACTCCATCGGGCTTTGCGAATAAAGGCCGCTGAAACATCCAGTTCGATTTCTAAAATTGTGAGTCATGCGGTCAAACTGGCACTGGCCGAAGATGCAGAAGATCTGGCAGCATTTGAGCAAAGGGCAAAAGAGCCGCTGGTTGCATTTGAAGATGTCTTAAAAAAGCTTAAAAAAGATGGCCGAATATAATATATTCTTAAAGCGCTCGGCAGTTAAGGAACTGGAAACGCTTCCACAAAATGACGTGCAACGCATTCTCAAACGCACAGAAGCTCTCAAAAAAAATCCCCGGCTGCCAGGTAGTGAAAAACTTTCGGCCCGGGAACGTTATCGCTTCCGGCAGGGTTATTATCGCATCGCCTATGCCGTCCAGGATACTGAATGCTGCGTCCACATTTTTCAGATCGGTCATCGCCGGGATGTTTATCGATAGCGATGATGTTCCCAATCCCTGGTAGCCGCCTCGATAAATTTGGAGGCTAAACTTTATCGCCATGCGATCCGTTGAATCAACAGAAGAAAAAACGACAAAAACGGGCTCCAAAATGGCACGTTGCCTGGTTTGTATTTTCATTGGGTTTCTGATTGCCGGATGCCATAAGCAAATAGCGGAACCAGCAAAATCACCGCAGGAATGCATCGATGACATCGTGACACGTTTGAAAGAATTGCCCGACAAACGGTATCTGTCTACTTTGGACGGCCAGGCAGTCGATCTGCACGAATTTTTCGATGCGTGTGCCCAAAAAGGGCCGCATTGTGCTTTGTATACCAAATTTTATTATTGGGAAAATAAAGTCAAAGAGATCGAATCCTATTCCACCCGCGGGCGTGTGCGCCATAAAATCCGCATGTATTTCAACCCGCTGTCAACCTGCTATCCGGAAAAGGTACATCCCGGCCGAACCCACGGGGATGTGGTTGAAACCTATGATCCGGAAGGATCCTTTATGGGATTGGGCGTTTACATGGGAGACGGATTGTACGTCACCCTGCCCTATTCCGGCTACAAAGGAAAAAGCCCGTTGTCGATTTAGCCTGCCGCTGTGAATGTGTTTTCTACACCGCACACTAATTTTCATTCAATATTCAGGACCTATTGTAATTATCCGCAAATTACCATATGGTAACCCGGAAAAATTAGACCTCAGCTAACGAGGCTACCGGCCGAAAGCTGTAAAATCAATGCCGGCTGCACTAAAGCAGGGATGTGCTGAAATGACAAAACTCATTTATCTTGACAATGGCGCCACTTCTTATCCCAAACCGGAAACGGTCTATGCGTTCATGGACTCATTTTTTCGGGACTTCGGGGTCAACCCGGGGCGCTCCGGATATGACATGTGCATGGAAACCGGCGCGCTGGTGGACGACACCCGCAAAATGCTGGCCGATTTTTTCGGGGGCAAGGATCCCGACCGGCTGTGCTTCGGTTATAACTCCACCGATGCCCTTAATTTAATCATCTTTGGGCTGCTAAATCCGGGCGATCATGCCATTTCAACAACGGTAGAGCACAATTCCGTGCTGCGGCCACTTTATCATCAGAGCAAATTAAACAATGTAGCGGTTGACTACGTGCCGTTTGACGCCAGAGGCTTTGTCGACCCGGACGATATCAAAAAAAAAATCAAAAGCAACACCCGTCTGGTTATCATCAACCATGCTTCCAATGTCATCGGCACGGTCCAACCGGTGGGGGCCATCGGCCGCATCTGCCGCGAACACGGCGTTCCGTTTGCCATTGATGCCTCACAATCGGCCGGCAAAGTGCCGATTGACATCGACAAAGACCACATTGATATCGTGGCATTTACCGGTCACAAATCCCTGCTGGGGCCTACCGGCATCGGCGGTCTTTACGTCCGGGAAGGGATTGACATCCGCCATACCCGTGCCGGCGGAACGGGTGTCCGTTCCGCCGACCGCATGCACCTGAACGATTATCCTTACCGCCTTGAATACGGCACCGGTAATGTCATGGGCATTGCCGGACTGCATGCCGGTTTGAAGTGGATCGCCCAAAAAGGAATCGACAGCATTCATGCCCATGAAATGAAGTTGGCGCGCATCGTGCGGGACGGGCTCATGGCGCTCGATGGGGTGACGCTTCATTGTCAGGAAGACCTGACCGATCATATCAGCGTTCTCAGTTTTAACGTCGACGGCATGGAGGCGCTCGATACGGGCACGCTGCTGGACGGTGACTACGATATTGCCTGCCGCACCGGACTTCATTGTGCTCCCCTGGTACACGCGCAGCTGGGTACCGATAAAATCGGCGGCTCGGTACGCATCGGCATCGGCCCCTTTAATACCGAAGATCACATGAAGACCATGATCGAAGCCGTCGGCGAAATCGTTGATTTCAAAAAAAAGAAATGACCAAAGCAACGGGCATTATATTATCTATCACACAGAGCCCACAGAGATAACAGAGAGATCAAATCTTTTAGATTAATAAAATCATGTTATGAATTCTCTGCAAATCCTTCTCCTCCAGGCCCGCGGAGCTGCTCTCCTCAAACGACTTTTAAGGTTTTGGCTCGCAAAGTGACGCCTAAAACACGCTTAAAACGCAACGCTCCTCCAGTTTCCCTTACTCAACCCCAAACGCAAAACTCACAGTTAAATAACCCTCAGTCCTGCAGTTTTAAGCCTCTGACCTTTGAACCCTTGAACCCTGAACCTTTAACCCCTATTTTATATCCATTAAACCTTACATGGGGGAATGATGCCGATTCGCAAAATAGATTTCTTCCACCCCGAGATATGGCAGGAAGGGGCGCTGTTATCAGAGATTGAGCGCAACCTAACTGTGGCCGATGATCCGCATGCATCCGGCCGCTGGCAGTCAGCCGCGGCGCCTGAGGTTTACGAAGCCTACAGGCAAACACTCGGGGGCAAGCCGGTCGACAGTTTCGATCCGAACGGCTATCTGTCCGAGCTGGGACTGAAAACATCTCTGGCGGCCGGCCGGACCAATGCCGATCTGCTGAGCGCTTTTCACCTCA
>JASFGN010000505.1:0-3564 GCA_050123735.1 Desulfobacterales bacterium
CCAGGTAACCGCCGTTTTCGACAGATCCTCCCGTGATTTAAGGGCGGCACAGGTGCTGACAATGATCAGATCTGCCTTTTTAACATCCTGAGTATATTTAATATTATTGGTTTCGAGATAATCCGCTATTTTTTGAGAATCAACGGCCCGGCGCGGGCAACCGGCCGATGCCAGATAATATGTTTTCATCAGAATCCTCTCTGAGTATGTTTACAACCTGTAGTTTTCTAAACTTATCGACGCCTCTCTCTCATTTTCATGCAACATTCAGGCATTACCTGGATGTTATACGCGACGGAGGCTTTCATATGCAAAATTCAGGTAATAATCGGCTACAGTTACAGGATCTTTGATAGGATTTCAAGCGCTTTTAAAATTTCGCAGCAATTCCCGGTGAAATACGCAAAGGATTGCTTCGTCGCTCACGCTCCGACTCGGCTGAGCTCGTCGCAGGCTCGCAATGACGGCACAAGACATTCGTGGGTCATCGCAACCTGCCCGCCATCGCGCTTGTCCGGCTTAGCTTGAGTGAAGACGGAAGTCGCTCCATTCGGCCTGCCTTCGACTCGTAACCTCGGCGTGAGCTCGGTCGAACGCTCAGGCCGAAAGGTGCTCATGGTTGCGGGCAGTCAGGGCGCGCGGGGCGTAGCAAAGCAACATGTCATTGCGAGCGGAGCGAAGCAATCTAATTTGCGGGCATCTTACCAGAACATGCTGATAAATTCGCATATATAATATTATCCGGTGGGCGGATTGCGGCGATAAACATATAACTACTTGATTAAACTGTCTATATCAATTCGACCGAAAATTTCCGCCCTGCCCTTGGACCGGGCCGCAAAAAACTGCCGGAAGCCGAAGGATTTAAGAATCAGGACAAATTTGTCACTGTACTCATTGAAAGGAAAGCCGTATATCCTGGGCTGCATGTTTAAATTCTGATCAAACCAGCGCAGGCACTGTTCGGTATCGTATTTGATAAAGTCCTCCCAGGCGCTCTGGGATCTGGGAATCAATTTTCCGCCGCTAACTTCGACACCTTTAAAAGCCAGCTTTGAACGGATGCTCAATTCTGCAAGAGGAATTCTTTTAGCCGCCGGGATGCGTTCAAGCTTCCAGGGGCTCAGCGCTTTGCGCTTGTGCGGCAGGGAGCGGGTTAAGATCACATCATGAAAGTGGCTGTGAGCCCCGATGTCGACATTTTTATGCCGGCTGAGCGCCTGCAATTCTTCAACATTCATAAAATGATCAAAACGGCCTTCGGCAAACGTTCGATACATATACTTTTTAGATTTGATATAAGGTAAATACCGTCCGTTAAAAACGGGTCTCACCCCCCCGGGCTTAATCATGGAAGTCGCAATAAAATAAGTGAGCTTTTCGGGATGATCTTTAAAAAATTGAAAATAATAATACTGAGAAAAAAGCCCGTCATCAAAGGTCAGCCGATGGGCTCTCAGGTTCAAATCAAAATATTCTTTGCGTACGTCGTGAATCGTCAGAATTTTCATGTCTTGATCAGCCTGCATCGGGTAGCCGCAGGGCATTGATTTCATGCAGTTGCAGGCCGCTTTTATGGACGACCAGCCAATGCAAATGCCGGGATTTAATCAAAGCGGACTCACCCGGCGTATAGCTCCAATTGCAAAGACGATATGTTAAATTCTTAATTACGCCTTCGTGGGTGACGACCAGGATGGCACTGCCGGGCCATCTGCGGGCGGCAGCCACCAGGGCGTTATGACTTCTTTGCCACACACTGATGCGGTCTTCTCCTCCCGGCGGGCGAAACAGCCAGCCGGATCTTCTGCTTTCGTCCAGCTTGTGCAATTCTTCATATTGAATGGTATCGGATGGCTTGGCGGTCCACTCACCCCAGTCCTGCTCGCGCAACCGCGCATCGGTTTCAAACGGAATCTGCAGGTGATGGTTGATGATGGCGGCAGTGGCCACCGCCCGCCCCAGGTCACTGCCCAGGATGCGGTCCCAGGCCACGCGCTTGAGTTGACGCCCCCAGGCATCGGCTTCCTTTTTACCCCTTTCCGTCAGGGAAGAATCGCCATGCCCCTGAATCCGGCTTTCCCGATTCCAATGGGTTTCAGCGTGTCGAATGAGACCGAAGCGGGTGGTGGTTTCTTCAGAAGGCATTTCTATCACTTAATGTATGAGTCTGCCTGCCCACAAATCAGACAAGAATTTACGCCATGGAATAATTCGAATATCTTCTACGATCCGCTCCTCTTTCTCGTTGCAGACAACCAGGGCCAAACGGGGTGCGTATAGATTCTTAAATACACGCAGAGGACGCAACGCCCTGTTATCGATACGATTAACCCCCCTGACTTCGATGGCCACTTCCCCATCACCTAAAACAAAATCAACTTCCAGACCGGATTTCGTTCTCCAAAAATTGATTCTAAAGCCCACCTCTCGGTAGGAATTATAAGCTGTGATTTCCGTGAGAATGAAGTGTTCGAACGACTTTCCGAATGCTTCGCCTTTTTCTTCTGCAATAACGCGTTTGGTTAGTGCTCCGGCCACACCGATGTCAAAAAGGTAAAACTTTGATGCTCTACTGATGACTTTGCGGTCTTGATGCCTCTTAAAGGGTTCAACAAAGTTGCCCAACAGAGTGTCAACCAAAATGTGATAATACTCTTTTACGGTTTTCGAATCCACACCACACTCTCTGGCGATGTTAGAAAAATTCGTGAGCTCCCCGTGTGAATAACCCATCGCATCAAAAAATCTGGAAAAAGCCGGGATGTTACGGGTCAGTCCCTCGTCAAACACTTCTTCTTTCAGATAATCGCGCGTATATGCGTTCAATGATTTTTTATAGTTTTTTTGAAGATAATGAGCCGGTATTAGACCGCTATTCAAAATTTTCACCAAATCCGGGTTTTTTAATTCAGGAGTAACCAGCGGAAACATCTCAAAGCGCCAGGCCCTTCCACCCAACAAATTAGCCTTACCTCTTTTAAGCTTGCGGGCACTGGACCCGCATAAAATAAATTGCAGTCCTTTGTTCTCAATTAACCAGTGCACTTCATCCAGAATCTGCGGAACTTTCTGAACCTCATCAAGGATGATCGGATGCTTCAGCACCCCGTTTTCCTTTGCCAGGATCTGTTCACGCAATAAAGCGGGTCTCTTAGAAAAATTTAGAAATAAATCCGTCTGCAGAAAATCATAGGTCAAACTATTGGGAAACCTGGTTTTCAAATAGGTAGATTTCCCGGTTTTTCTTGGTCCCCATAAAAATGCGGATTGTCCTGGCGGTAGATCTATATTCAAAATTCTGGAGATAATCTTCATTTACGGAATATACTCCGAAAAAGTTCGACTAATTCGGAATTTATTCCCATTTAGAAAGAATGTCAAGAAAAAGATGAATGGGTTGGCCTGTTCACATTTATACCGCTTGTCATAAATACGTTCCGCATAAAAGGATGGCGGCATAAGCGGTTGTAAAAAAAAACCTTCCGCAAACGGAACGTTTTTTTGACAATCGCTATAGAATGCTGGAATTCTGGAGTATTGAAGCAATGAAGTATTGTTTGA
>JASFGN010000506.1:0-3550 GCA_050123735.1 Desulfobacterales bacterium
CATGATGATGAGAAACGGTTTGAGGTCGATGCGCACATTCAGATACGATCCGATCGGTGCGGCCAAACTCGATGAGACGATCAAAGGGATCGAAAGTGAAAAATCCACCATCTTTTTGCGGGAGTAGGTATAGGCAGCGGATGCGGCTGCGATAAGGTTCAAAAACAACGAGGCGGAAGCAGCTTCGGATTTTGCAAAGCCGACGGTGACAAACAGTGGGGAAAATATGAGCCCTCCGCCGAGGCCGACCATTGTCAGCACCAGGGATATGAAAAAAATGGCGGCAATGAGAATCGCTGATAGGGTCATGGCCTTGCAGGGCGCCCGATTATAGATTACTTATTTTCGGAAACGGAATTTTCCTTTAGGCAGGGATGCTTTTTTGTATCGCCGTGGCATTCCCTGATCTGTTCAGGGCTGCAGTTTTCCGGTTTGTCTTTTAATTTATCTGGCTTCTGACAAGAATTTTGACACATATTGACCTCCTCTGCTTGATGCGTTTTAACCGGCATTTCGTTTATTCGCCAACAAATGGTTTCGTAATGCTTTTCTGCCAATGATAGCTGTTTTAATTCGGCCGCAACCCGTGTCAAGGCCTCTTTATCCACCCTATAATGAGTCCAGTAGCCGCGTTTTTCCCCTCTAACCAATTCGGCTTTCCGCAATATCCTGAGATGCTGGGAAACCGCCGGCTTCGAGATACCAAGATGATTGGCTAAAGCGCCGACGCATAGATCGCTGCATAAGAGCATTCGCAGAATTCTCAGGCGGTTTTCGTCGGCCAATGCTTTTAATGATCGAATCAGAGACATAACAAAATCCATATATCTAAAAACTTATTTAATTTATATATTTCTTAATTGGATCCGTCAATATAAAAAATAGAATCCAATATCGATTGACAAAAGCATCCAGTTGTTGGAGATGAAAAATGACCTGTGTTTACCAAAATTAACAGTCGAATCGACAATAATACGATCACGATTTTGAGACAAACTTCGCGAGAGCGGAGGCTAAAATTATGCTTTTCCCCGTTTCGGGCGTTGAAGTTAATCCATTTATTCCGTTCATTGTGGCCTTTATAGTTTCCTTTTTCACATCAATGGGCGGGGTATCCGGTGCTTTTCTTCTGCTCCCTTTTCAAGTCAGCTTTTTAGGATATACGGCACCCTCGGTTAGCGGCACAAATCAAGTTTTCAATATTGTGGCCATACCAAGCGGAGTTTATCGCTATATACGCGAAGGACGAATGCTGTGGCCATTGACTTGGGCGGTGATTATCGGCACTTTGCCGGGCGTCTTCATCGGCGCGTGGATTCGCATCAGGTATTTGCCGGATCCCAAAAACTTCAAACTGTTTGTTGGTTTAGTGCTTTGTTACATGGGTGCCCGGCTGCTTATGGACGTGATTGAAAACAGAGGGCGAAAAAAGGTATCGTACAATAAACAACCTGTCGAAGAACGCCATACTGTAAGGCTTATTGAATCTACCATTCGACAAGTAAAATTTGATTACGATGGCGAAACACACAAATTTTCACCCCCGTCGGTCTATATAATCTGTTTTCTAGTGGGTATCATCGGCGGGATATATGGAATCGGTGGCGGATCAATAGTGGCGCCTTTCTTTGTAGCCATTATCGGGCTTCCTGTCTATACCATTGCCGGAGCTGCCCTAATGGGCACCTTTATAACATCGGTAGCTGGTGTAGCTTTCTATGAGTACCTGTCGTTATTATATACGGATATGGCCGTCGCTCCCGATTGGATTTTGGGAGTCTTGTTTGGATTTGGCGGACTTTTGGGGATGTATTTAGGGGCCCGAACTCAAAAGTTTGTGCCTGCCAGAATCATCAAAGGTATACTCTGCTGCTGTGTTCTGATTGTGGCTTTACGCTACATTGTTGATTATTTCTGATTCACCTGTTTGCGGCACGGGCCGCTTTGCATCCCGCCTGCTGGCAACGCATCTGCCTCCTTCCGCGTCCTGCCTTGGAATCGATCTGAGCAAAACCATGATAGCCATTGCGGCGCAGCGCGTTTTGCCTTATAAAGAGCAAGCCAAGGTGACCCAATCGGACGGTTTCATGCATTTTTTTCTGCCTGATCATTCAGTCGATCGTGTCGTCTTTACTTATGTGCTTGACCTCCTGACAAAGCCGGGCGTTCGACGGCAATCTGCGAGGCTAGTCGCGAACTGATTACAGGCGGTCAGCTATGCCTGGTGAGTCTCACACAGGGTGTGTCGTATGCATCGCAGATCTTTATTGAACTGTGGTCTGCAGTATTCTGCTTGAGTCCATCACTGGTGGGAGGCTGCCGTTCAATTTCGCTCAATTCATTTTTTGTTCAACGGGGTTGGTCGGTAGACTTTCGAAATGTGGTTATTCGGTTTGGCGTACCTTCAGAAGTTCTGATTGCAAGGCCGAAAAATGGATCCAACAATTGAAGAATTTTTAAGAATGGAAACATAAATGAGCGAATTAATTTGTTACTGCTTCGAGTACACAAAAGCAGATATAGAAAATGATTTTCGCAATAATGGCCGTTCTCTGATAATGGAGAGAATTTCAACTGAAAAGAAGTTTGGAAATTGCCAGTGTGCGAATAAGAACCCAAAGGGAAAATGATGTTTAGGTGATGTCCGCCAGGTGGTGGATAAATTGAAAGGTAGAAGCGCGGTCAGAGCCATTAACTGAAATATCAATTTCCGGTCTCCAAAAAAACAGTTGACAAAAGGCTCCTGCTTAATATATTCCAATTCAGCGATATGAGGGGATGCTATGAAATCGTTTGTGAAGGTTATGAAAGCATTGTCTGACCCGAATCGTGTCAAAATAATCAAGGCACTGCAACAAAAACAAATGTGCGTCTGTGAGCTGCAAGCGGCATTGAAATTGGCTCAGCCGACAGTATCCAAGCACCTGAAAACACTCGAAGAGGCTGGATTGGTAGACTATAAGAAAGATGGCCTATGGGTAAATTATTTCCTTGCAGACGGCAAGAGCAGTCCCTATGCCGCCAGTTTGCTCGGCAACCTGCAACACTGGTTGAATGAAGATTCAGAAATCGCGGAATTGATGAAAAAAACACCGTTTATCAACCGGGAAGATATCTGCCGGAATTAATTTTTTTTTGCCCAAGTATATTGCTAAATTTGGATATAACGTTTTAATTTGTGTTGCAGTTGATCACAGCGTTTAGATCACAATGATTCGATTGGATCATAAAAGAGAAGGAAAGCCCAAAGATGAGCGAATCGGTCACAATTACTGAGCAAGGGACAGGCATTGAACAACCTTCGAAGGCTGAACAGGTTGACACTCAACCCAGCCTGATCGAGTGGAAAGCGATATGGAAACCCCTGAGTATCATTACAGGCCTTTTTTTGGTGATCTTCTGGCTTCCAATTGACAGTAACCGATTCAGCGGTGCGGTGATCGAATCACTGGCATTGGCCAAATGGTATGCTCAGGAACATGTTTTGCTGTGCCTTGTACCGGCCTTTTTTATCGCCGGCGCCATCTCGGTGTTCGTGTCCCAGGCAGCG
>JASFGN010000507.1:0-3546 GCA_050123735.1 Desulfobacterales bacterium
AAACATGCCAGAATGCCCCTTGGCTTGCCAAGGGGATGAATGGCATCCTTTGAATTCCCCTCCCTTGGTGGGAGGGGTTAGGGGAGGGGGAAGCATGACCATGTCTTCACCCTCTCCTAGATCCTCCCCCGTCAAGGGGGAGGAAAACTAAGGATGCCCCGTCCGCCGGAGGCGGACCGCGGGGAGCTTCACTGAAGTTCAAGCTGAATGCCGCTTTTTAAGCCCATTTCCTGGGCTTTTATATCTAGATGCAATGTTGCAACGAATTCCAGGGGTGGATAAATGATACGGTCTGCATTTCGCGTATCGACAGCCTTAATATACGCTTTACAGCTGTCACACACATCGATGCGGTAGTCTTTTTCGGTTTCACTGAAGTAGTAATGCAATGTACTGCTGTCTTTGTTCTCGCAAAACGGGCAATAGATCCTTTGGGCCGCCCATTGATGCCAGCAGAACCCGCAAAATAAAACACGTTGCCCTTCATCTTCAAATAGCGAAAATCCGGGGGCGCTGCCACAAATAGGACAAAATCCTTTATCCCATGGATGGTCTGGCGCCATATAGGATGCAAGTTGCTCGGCGCAATGGACCACTGAGGGTTTGATGCTGCTGTAAGCAACAAAGGCCAGTGCTTTTTTTTCGATGCCGAGATCTTTTTCGACTTTTTTAAAGTAGGCATCTTCTGCGTTTAAAAGCGCTGCAAAAAGGGGCTGCGGATCCAGTGTTTCGGAGGCGACGGCTTTTTGAATAACCCGGGCGGAATCCGCCATCTCCTGGTTGGCCACTTCGATAATCTGGCAGATGCGCGCTAAAAGATCAATGGCGGCCTGGGGCTCAAACTTAAATTCGGACATATCGATCAGCGAAAATTTTTCCTTTTTCTTTAGCGCCAGGATCTCTTCACTGATTTTTATAGGATCTATTTTTATCTGGCTTTTGGAATCTTCCTGGGCCACAAAAATTTTCTCGTAAAAGTTCAGAAGGTCTGCGTATGCTGGCCGCAGTTTTCTCAGGGCCGCAGCCGCCTGTTTAATCTGTTGTGGGGTGATGGCCAGATAAGCGGTCATGTGTTCTCCTTTTGTCGGATTGTCCTGAAACATAGTTCTGGCGTGCTGTTAGTGTTGCTTTTCACGAGTTTGAATATCGAATATCGAACAAGGAATTTCGAATGATCAAGTTTTCTTTTCCTTCGACATTTCCGCCTGCGGCGGATTCGCTGTTCTGCGGTTCTCTTTTTTCAGACACCTGACACGTGAAACCATAGGTACAAAAACACCCATACGGTCTTTATAGCCTAAAAGTGGGGCTCGAGATTAGAATGTTAGGCCTTGGATGAGCTTATCACACCTTTTATTGATAAAAAAGGGGAGTCGGTAAAACCGTCTCCCCTCTTTTTTCAATCGGCCTGGTGAATGTTTAAGCCAGGTGTGAGACAAAATTTCTAAGCGGACGTATCATTCTTCTCAACGCCGCCTGCCGTGAAATACCAAATTGCGTATTTGAGGCCACGGCAAATTCATGATAAAGGCCGGGATCGTAAGCGACCATATAAATAACTCTTACATCGCCAGCATCCAGCAGCATGGCCTTGGGGTGGGTCTTTTTAGCTCCTGCCAGCCGATTTTCGGCCAGAGCCAGCATGTCCTTGCGATCCCCAAAATTCATGGCGCCCGTCGGACAGGTCTTGACACATGCCGGTTGCATCCCGGCAGCAACCCGGTCAAAACACATATCGCACTTGGACAGCGCACCATCGGGTCCCTTACGCGGGATGTTGTACGGGCAGGATTCGATGATCTCGCCGGCATCCAGAGTTTTGGTTGCGGCCGTGTAAATCACCGCGCCGGAAGGCTCATCGTAGTAGATGGCAGCCGGATCACCGGCGGTCTCAAGACAGGGCGCCTCGATGCAGTGCCGGCATTGTTCCGGAAAAAACAGCCATTTGAGCTGTCCGCCGATGACCGCCTCGTTCATCCTGACCAGCTTGTAGGTATCAAAGGAGAGATCGGCCGGATTCTGGTAAGTCCCACGGTTGGTCGTTTCTTCTGCGGGAAGATCATGCCACTGCTTGCAGGCGACCTGGCAGCCCCTGCAGGCCGTACATAATGTGGTATCAATAAAAAATGACTTACTCATGCGATCACCTCCTTTTATATCTTCTGTATGTTGACCATAAAGGCCTTGGTTTCCGGTATGCGGGTATTGGGATCACCGGTGGACGGCGTGAGCAGATTGGCGCTTTCCTCTTTGCCGCTGACCGGCTTTTTCCATCCGTAACACCACGGGAAACCCACCTGGTGCACTTCGGCCCCCAGCTGGCCTGCAACCTTAAGCGGCTTAAACCGTTTGGTGACAATCGCGGTGCATTCCAGCTGACCGCGGGCCGAGGTGGCCAGCACCCGCTCGCCGTTTTTAATGCCTTTGAGCTCGGCCAGTTCTTCGCTCATTTCCACAAACACTTGGGGTTGCATTTCCAGCAGCCAGGGCTGATAACGGGTCATCACACCGGTCTGCCAGTGCTCCACCACCCGGTAGGTGGTGCCCACAAACGGAAAACGCGGATCACAGGTTTTATAGACATCAGCCTCGGTCCCGTAAACCGGGGCGGTGGGATTGGTATAGGTGCCGCTCATCAAGTTTTTCTCCACCGGGCATTCCATCGGTTCGTAATGCTCCGGCAAAGGACCATCGGCACGACCCGGGCCGAATATCTGCGCATGGCCGTGTTTGCGCATGATAAAGGCATGCCTGGCTTTGGGATTGGGATTTTCATAGCTGCCCAATGGTGGCCATCCGCCGTCGGGCACATCACCGCCTGACCATTTGGCGCCATCCCATTTTATGACCCAGTTCTCCTTATCCCAGGGTTGTCCGTTCAAATCCACCGAAGCGCGGTTGTAGATGATGCGCCGGTTAACCGGCCAGCACCAGGAAAATCCCGGATACAGGCCGATATTGTTGGACGCATCCTGGGTGCTGCGCCGTGCCGCCATATTGCCTTTTTCGGTGTAGCTGTTGCAATACAGCCAGTTGCCCGATGAGGTGGACCCGTCGGCCTGCAGAAACGCAAAGCTGGGAACCAGCGTTCCCTTTTTATACGTATTACCTTTAACGGTCACATCCCTTAAAAAATAGCCGTTTATTTCTTTGGCCACCGCATGGGGGTCATACGTGCCTTTGGTGAGGTAATCCCATTTGAGGTTGCGGATCGGTTCCGGGAAGACGCCGTCTTCTTTGTACACTTCTTTAAGTTTGTTTCCCAGTTCCATGATGATCTCGCCGTCGGGTCTGCTTTTGCCCAGGGGTTTGGGACCTTCATAGCGCCACTGCATCCAGCGGCCGCTGTTGGTAATCGATCCTTCTTTTTCAACCGATACCGCTGCTGGCAGAAAAAACACCTCGGTTTTGATCTTGGCAGGATCCATGCCCGGTCCGCGCCAGAATGAACCGGTTTCATTATCAAAAATATTGACATTGACCATCCAGTCCAGATTCTTCATGGCATCGCGGGTTTTACTGGCATGGGCTCCGCTGCAGGCCGGG
>JASFGN010000508.1:0-3543 GCA_050123735.1 Desulfobacterales bacterium
GACGGCGGGCCCGACGGTGTTTACGGCCAACAACATTCCCGACACCCTGGCGCTTGATAATTCGGCATCGCTGGCTTTTAGCCTTTTTAAGACCTCCGGCACACCTTTTTCGATTGTGGACGCCACCCTGGCCGCCAGCGAAGTCGAAGGGAAAACGAACATTCTTTCTTCCCCCAAGATTGTCACCCTCGATAACAAAAAGGCCAAAATCAAACAGGGCTTTGAAGTGCCTTATCTGGAAAGGGACTCCTCGGGGAATGCAACCATACGATTTAAGAATGTGGACTTGCTGCTGGAGGTCACCCCGACGGTCACCCCGGACAATCGCATCACGATGACCATCTTTGTGACCAAAAACGACCTGCTGGACCCCAGTGCAGAAGAAGAGCCCGCGCTTTCGACCAACGAGGCTGAAACCGAAATTTTGGTCGATGACGGTGATACGGTTGTCATCGGCGGCATCCTTAAATCGACACTGAATTGGACCGAAAGAGGCGTCCCGGGATTGCGCCGCATGGGGGTGCTGGGCTGGCTGTTTAAATATCAGTCCGAAATCGATCGAAAAAATGAACTGCTGATCTTTCTAACGCCGCGCATCGTACAGCTGGAACAAAAGCGTTTTTCCTGATTTTTCAGCTTACAAAAGTCCCAACCGGCCGGCCGCCGGTAGCGTCCCAGAAGATAGCAATGCAAAAAAGCGAATGCGGTCTTTAGGTTTGAGAAAGACCGCATTCGCTTTTTTGAGCTATAAGATCCTCGCGCAAAGTCGCAAAGATCGCAAAGTTGTAATTTAAAAATATCTCTTTGCATCTTGGCATGACAGCATCGGCTTTTTTTCTACAGGTATTTTTTGACTTCTGCAGCTCCCTCCGCAGCCTGGTCGGCCAGACCGGTTTCCGGTGCCAGCTCAATGACTTTTAGGTAAGACCGATAGGCTTTTTCGAACTCCAGCGCCTGCTGATAGGCTCTGGCCAGTTGAAAATGCAGCGGCGCGGATTCGGGAAACAGTCGCACGGCCTTTTCCAGTTTTTCAATCGCTTCGGGCACCCGTCCCATGGCAATATAGGTTTCAGAAAGCCCCTGAAGCGCTCTGACAAAATCGGGCTTGATTTTTAAGGCCAGCAAATAATTTTTTTCCGATCTCTGCAGGTCTCCCTTGTAATAGTAGGCATTTCCCAGGCCGGTATAGGCAAAGTGGGGCGTAGCATAAAGGATGTCATTGATGACCTTGCGATAGTAGAAAATCGCCTGGTCCCATTCCTTTTTGCCGGCGTAGGCATTACCCAGACCGTTCATTGCGGCACCGTAGGCAGGGCTCAGCTCCAGGGCCTTTTTATAGTGCACAATGGCTTCATCATAACGCTCTCTAAGCGCATATAAAAGCCCCAGATCATATTGCAGCAGATGATCGTTGGGCTCTTTCTCTTCAGCCTTTTTAAATTCCTTTAAGGCGCCTGCAAAGTTGCCCTGCTGCAGATACGCTTCGCCCAGCCGCCGGGCCACCTCGGCCTCTCGCTTGTTTTTCTCGCTGCTGGTCGTCGCGCATGATGCCGCGGCAAACAGCAAAACAACACAACCAAAAAAAATTAAAGCATTTCGTTTCATTATCCTGTTCCTTGGCGTTTTTTTAGTTTCAGATAGCCGGCAATGTCTTGCGACACCCGGCGAACAAATAATTCAAAGGCTTCACCCGTTAAGGGCTTGCCCGGCGCCGGCAGCTGTTCAAGATCTTGCGGATGAACATAAACCGGGGCATTAACCAGATTCGTATCGGTCTGGATGTTATACTCCGGCGGGAACTGCTGTTGAAAATACATCTCTTGAAATTCAGCAAATTTTAGCGCATGCGCGGTTGATTTTACAACCGCAACATCACAATCCGTTAGGACGCCGCGACGCAAGGCGCCCACCAGCCCGGCCAGCGATTCGCCGCCATGGGTGCAGGCGATATGTCCGTTGCGATTGGCAATGATCTCCCAGTCCATAATATCCTGCTCGGCAACATCGATAAAAAAAACCCGCTGTTGACCGGCCACCTGATTGTATCGATCCACCAGATGGATCACCCGGGGCATGGAAACCGGGTTGCCGATCATGGCCGCCTGGGCTACACTGGGTTTTACAGTAACCGGCTTAAATTGGCGCTTTTGACGGGCCGGCTCCAGGTAATAGCGGTAGACGGGATTGGCATGCTCGGACTGCACCCCGAGGATTTTGGGAAGCCCGTCGATGACGCCCGCTTCAAAAAATTTCAAAAAACCGCTCATGACTGCCGTTATGTTACCGGCATTTCCGATCGGCACCACCACCGCTAATGGGGAGACGTCATATTCAAAATCCTGGGCAATCTCATAGCAATAGGATTCTTGTCCCAGAATGCGCCAGGCATTTTTCGAATTGAGCAGCGCCACATTGTAATTTTCCGACAACGCCTCGACCACTTTCATGCAATCATCAAATACCCCGGGAATCTCAAATACCGTCGCACCGCTGCCCAGCGGTTGAGAAAGTTGCTGGGCCGTTACTTTTTTATGCGGCAACAGCACAGCCGATTTGATATGGGGTGTCAGATAAGCGGCATACAGGGCAGCGGCCGCCGATGTGTCGCCGGTCGAGGCACAGATGGCCAGCACGTCAGCCACCTTTCCGGCGCGCACCATCATATTAATGTAACTGAAGGCGCTGGCCATGCCGCGATCCTTAAAAGAGGCACTGGGATTCTGGCCGTCATTTTTAAAATAAAATCGCAAACCGACCTTTTCCTGTAAATGGGCGTTGGCTTCGACCACCGGAGTATGCCCTTCCCCCAGATAAACCACCGCCTCAAGCGGAATCACCGGTCCGATAAACTCATGATAACGGTAGATACCCTTTAAAGCGGGTATGCCCAGCAGCTTGCGATAATCAAATATACGGCGCCACGCGGCCCCCGAAGTCTGGGTTAACCGGCTAAAATTCAGATCATGAATCAAAAAAACCTGCCTGCATTCGGGGCAGACATACAAAAGCTCTTCGATTCCGAATTCGCGTTTACAGCCCAAACAGCGATAAACCAGGCGGCCTTCATGCCGGGGAAGAACTTCAGATCGTATCTCTTGGGGTAAATCATCCAGTTTCACGATTTATTTTTTCCATTCCGCTCATATACGATCGCAGCGCGGGGGGGATAATGACGCTGCCGTCGGCCTGTTGAAAATTTTCAAGAATGGCAGCAAAACATCGACCCACCGCAAGCCCTGATCCGTTAAGGGTATGGACCAGCTCGGTACCCTTTTGGCCTTTTTTCTTAAATCGGATGTTGGCGCGACGTGCCTGAAAATTTTCAAAATTGCTGCAGGATGAGATTTCGCGGTAAACACCCTGCGCCGGCATCCAGACTTCAAGGTCGTATGTCTTGGCAGCTGAAAATCCCAGGTCTCCGGTGCACAGCTCAATGACCTGATAGGGGAGTTCGAGCTCGGTCAGGATGGTTTCGGCATCGGCGCGCAGCGATTCAAGTTCGTCATAGGACGTTTGCGGCGTTGTGAATTTGACCAGCTCAAC
>JASFGN010000509.1:0-3523 GCA_050123735.1 Desulfobacterales bacterium
TGAAAGGCAAACTGAGGTTCAGGTTTTCAACGGTGGCGGCCACCTCATAGTAGGCGCCCTGTGCCTCCAGCGCAACCAGGAGATCTTTCAGGTAATCGCGGAATGGCGGCTGGGCGTTCTGGCCATTGACTGTAAAATTATAAACTTCCTGCAAAGCCACCAGGTGCGGATCCTTTTCAATGATCGCAGCTGCCAGGGCTGGGGCGCGATCGGGGAAATGCGTTGGCCGCAATCTGCCCTAAAGCCTCCTGGACCCCTGCAAAAAATTCTTCCGGTGTTTGGGCCACCGCTAAAGATTGGATCTCTGCGCCTAAATACAGATTCCAGGTCAACACCCTGAGCTCCTGCGCTGCAGCCAGATTCGGCGATTGAAGAAAAAGAACCGACAGGAAAATGGCAGAACCGTTAAGTAACACCTTTGTTAACATCCGGCTTATGTGTTGCATCATACACCTCCTTTGCATATGGGGTTAAGTGTGTCCGGGAATTCGGTTTTCCGGTTGATCATGTTCAAACAAAAGACCGTTCCGGTTTGCCACGTAAATACAGGTTATCACAATCAGACCGTGCCTTTGTAGGTCAGTCAGGCCGGCTCTGTCCTGAGCAGTCACACTTTTAATTGGATACTTATTGCGGGCGGCGTGTTTAATCAGAAATGAAGGCAGGTGTTCATGGAATCGCTCAGGTGGACATTATCTATTTGATGGGGAAACGGCAATAGGGCCGCAGAGGAGGTTAAAAATCGATCTGCGGCCACATTTATGCCGATTGAAGATTTGCGGCGGGGGCAGTTTTATGCTTGTCGGCAATGAAGGCTTTGATGAGCTTTATGGCAAATTGTACATTTTCGGCTTGCGACCCCTTAAACCGGACGCCGGCTCCAAACAGGCCGTTGCTGCGTTCGGCAGAGTAAATGACCTCCCCCTTGATCTCGATCAAATTGCTAAAGGCGTCCACCGATATCATCGAGATGGTTTCCGATAAAACCCTGCAAGTGGTTTCAAGAAATAATCCGCTCTGACTTATGTTTAAGGCTTTGCCCATGTTCTGTTCCGAGATCTTTCCATTTGAGCCCATACCGACAAAAGATATCAGATTACATGTTTTGACGCGCGGATGTTGACGCTTTTCCATATGTACCTCGCTTTCGATTGCCTGTTTTTGTCCAGAGGATCATGCCCGGTCAGCTCCCCCCATCGCCAGCGGGCACCAGACAAACCGGATCGAATAAAGCATTTTCCATGCCATCAGACCCAAACCAAGGGCATTTTTCGCTACTATAATTTTTAATGTAAAATCAAAGTGATACGAATTTTTGAACCAGCTGTAAAAAGCATTCAAGGGCTGACGCCGTATCTTGACTGTGAAATGAGAAAGGAACGTAATAGAGGATGGGAAAAAAAGTTAACAGGCATCAAGCTGGCGCCCTGCTCTGTTTTGGGCTGTCGACATGCTCCGGGGGCTTGAGCAAGGTGATCAATACCAGACCACTTAACGCCAGGCCGATGAGCAACCAGAAGACGCCCCAGTAACTGCCGACCACATCAAACATCCGCCCGGCTAAAACAGGGCCGACCGTTCCGCCGATCGTACCGCTGAAAAGAATCAGGCCAAACAGCAGCCCGTGCGAACCGGTGCCGAACAGCTCCGCCACCAGGGGTGACATGACCGTGAAGAAGCCGCCGTGACTGAAGCCATAAATTGCGGCGAACAGAAACAGCATCCAGGCCTGGCCGGCAATTTGCAGCCACAGCAAACCGCAAATCAAAATGATGAAGCAAATCGTCAGCGAGCGCTTGCCGCCGATTTTGTCGTTGGCCGTGCCCATCGAAATGCGGCCCACCATGCTGACGCCGCCGATGGTGGCAAGGACACCGGCGGCGGTCCCCGGGGGCAGGCCCAGGTCGGTTGCGTGCGGCACGATATGCACAATCATGGTCAGCAGGCAAAAAAAGATGGTAAACTCTGCCACACACAAAATCCAGAACGGTCCCGTGCGCACCGCTTCTTTAATGGAAATGCTGTTGTCTGTGAATGCCGCTGCAGATCCATCGATTCCGGCGCTATTGCCGTCGGGAAACTGCCCCTTTTCCGCTGGATCGCGACGCAGCACCAGAGCCGCTGCGACAAGAATCACCAGCGCGATCGCACCGATAATCGTATACGCCTGCCGCCAGCCATAGATGGCGATCAGCGCCGCTGCCATCAGCGGCACCAGCATCTGGCCGGCGCCTGTGCCGACCTTGACGACACCCGACATCATCCCCCGGCGCTTTATAAACCAGCGCGCCACTGTGGACAGCGTAATGACGTCATGGGTGCTAAAACCGATGCCCACCATGATGCCATACAGCACATAAAGCTGCCACGGTGTCTGCAGATGAGCCATCAACAGGTAGCCCAGACCCAACGAGGTGCCTGAAACAACCATGATGATCCGGGGACCGATGCGGTCATTTAATCTGCCGGCCAGAATTCCTCCCGCTCCCATTATAAAAAAAGCCAGCGACGAGGCGCCCGATATAATTGCCCGCGACCAACCCAGCTCGGCCTGAAACTGCTTGAAGAATACGCCGTAGGTAAACAGCGGCCCGATGCACACCGCCTGGATGACGAAACCGGCCGCCACGATATGATAACCGTAAAAATATTTTGATTTCACTATTGCTGCCTGTCGATGAATTTTGCGATTATAAAGCTGTCAGAGGGGGGCCTCTGATTTTGACGAAGGGCGAGTATAAGTAGATTTATCAAAGGCGTCAATGATGAAGTTTGATGCCCTGCCCTGCCGGACGATTTTGGGGCCGCTTGACCTTGAAAAATTGGTGCATAGTTTAGGCCACGCGGGAAATGCCGTTACCGGATTTCCGGCTGCGGGGTAATCACAGGGCGGAATGAAAAACTTCCGGATCAATACCACAGACACCGTCGAATGGCCGGTGCATATTAAAAAGGAGGGGTTATGACTGTCGAAGAGGCACTTAAAACGGCAATTGAATATGAGACCGAACTGAGGGATATTTATTTCGAGGCAGCGCAAGCTGAAGATGACGGCAAAGGCAGACAATTTTTTCAGGCTTTGGGAAAAGACGAACAAGGGCATCTGGATTATCTGAAAAATCGACTGGAGCAATGGCAGAAGACCGGAAAACTCAGCGCTGAAAAATTACAAACCGTCGTCCCATCGCAGGATAAACTCAAACGACACGCTGCGGAGGTCAAATCACTGGTCGAAAAAGATTCGCGCGGCCTCAAATCGCAAATGCTCAGCAAGGCGCTGAAAATGGAAACCAGGACTTCCGAATTTTACCAGAAAATGGTCGATGAAATGCCTGCAGACGCCCAGCAAATGTTTGCGCGCTTTCTTGAGATTGAAAACAATCACATTCGAACAATTGAATTTGAACTGGATTACATCGGAAAAACCGGCTACTGGTTTGACATTAAAGAATTCGACATGGAATGACCCAGTATTATACCGCTTGTCATAAAACCGTTCCGAGTCCCCCCCCGCACAGCGGGT
>JASFGN010000510.1:0-3519 GCA_050123735.1 Desulfobacterales bacterium
CCCTGTGCCGTAAGGTTATCACCGGGGATCGTGAGCTCACAAAGAAAAAGGATCCCATATAAAACCGAAGTCCAAATGACGCCTTTTGTTGCACCGAAAGCAAAGAAGACCAAAATTGCGTAAAGAAAAGCCCACGGCATTCGGTCAATGTTACCTTTGAAACCAATGCTGTAGACCAAATAGAAACCAAACAGAATAAAAAAACAGGTGATGTAATATTTATAGTTTTGATTTTCTGCGGCTTTATAATTTGATTTTTTGGTGATCAGAAAAAGGCCGAGGAGAATTAAAAACATCGACGCCAGGACAAAAGCGACCAGGTATCGCCCAATGATGAAATCATAGATCATAAAGTAACCCAGCACGGGAATGCCAATCAGCATGCAGACTCTTACCAGGTATTTCTGGTACCTGGATTCCATCGAATCCGGAATTTTGATCTCATCCTGGCTGAATAAGGAGGCCATTTGTTAAGCTCTTTGGTTTGGATTCTATCTGCAGTACTTGCGTGGAATACTTAATTATACACCCAAAATCAGCAGATGCCAAAATTTTATTTTAGCACGGATGTGAACGATTCCCTGTGGTGATTGGTGGGATATAGAACCCATCGGAGGGTTGGATGGTCGGGTAGCTTGAACGGCCGGGCGGCAGTCCGGTTTAAGATAGGGGCAGCCGGCAGGGGCTGGTTGAGTGGGTTTGGCCTAAGTGAAGTCCCCCCCTGACTGAAACTTCACTCCCGGTGGTGTTGAGCACGCCGAAGGGACTCAACGGATCCGGTTGCAGGCCAAACCCACGTGACCGTTGCATATTTGTCCAGAACCTTATTTGAGCGCCAATTCATTGGACGATACGACTTCATTGAAGCGGGCATTCAGAAAATGGTGCACTTTATACGGTTTGGCTTCGATTGCCGATAACACGATGATTGCTTTAAGTTTCATGAGGTCCTCCTGGTTCATGATTGGTGATTGTGGTTTTCAGCATGCGCTATCTGTAAATACTGGATTGCAGATTTAATGCCACGCCTTCCAAGAAGGTCTCTCCCGCGCCAGAACCAGCATATTTCATTTAAATTATTATATATTTTAATTTTAATCTGTTTTTAGAATGGAAATGAAAATTAAAAATTTAATTTTACCTGTAAAGCAAGTTGATATTTTATGAGATTAAATGTAAAGTTGATTGACACTTTCCGGCTCTGATGATCTGGTGTACAAAACCCTAATTTAAATGCAAACCGATAAAAATGGCTGAAAGCAACCCAGACGTTTTTCTGAACGCAGCAGATCTTGATCTGTTGAATGAAGTTTCAACCGCCGTTCACTCCATCCATAATCTGGATGAGATGCTGAGAAATGTGCTGGCAAAGATCAAGGCCGTTTTTGGTATCGATGGGGCTTCAATTGCGCTACATGATCGTCAGCGTAAGGAACTGTATTTTATCCAAACCGTCGAAGGGCTCACAGACGGTGATCCGCAGAAGATGACTGAAATGCGGTTTCCGGATGACTATGGTGTTGCCGGTTGGGTATTGAAAGAACGACAGTCGGTGTTAATCCCCGATGTCTCCAAAGACAACCGGTTTTCTAAAAAGCTCGATCTTCAGCAAAGCCTCGATACCCACTCAATGATTTGCGTGCCGCTAATAACCCGCAAACAGGTAATGGGTGTGTTATATGCCATCAACAAGCATGATGCTGAGTTTAGCCAGAAGGATTTGCGCCTGTTGGAAGTTTTATCGGTGATCATTGCGGTTTCCATAGAAAATGCGCGACTCTACGGCGAGGTTCAGCAATACGCCAGCTCTCTTGAAAAGGAAAATTATCGGCTGAAAACCGAATGCCAGGCCCGGTTCAATGTCCAGGGAATCATTGGCTCCAGCGCCGCCATGCAGCGCGTTTTTGCCTTACTGGACAAGGTAATCGACACCGATACGGCTGTGCTGCTCCAGGGTGATACCGGAACCGGCAAAGAACTTCTGGCCAAGGTCATTCATTATAGCGGACCGCTGCAGAATAAGCCCTTTGTTGCCGAAAACTGCGGCGCGCTGTCTGAAAATCTTCTGGAAAGTGAAATTTTCGGCCATGTCAAAGGCGCTTTTACCGGTGCGATCGCCGACAAGAAAGGATTGTTTGAACTGGCAAACGGGGGCACTGTTTTTCTGGATGAAATTTCCGACATGCCCTTTTCAATGCAAACCAAACTGCTGCGGGTGTTACAGGAAAACCAGATTCGGCCGGTGGGCGGCAGCCAATATCGTCAGGTGAATTTCCGGCTGATTTCATCTTCAAATCGAGATTTGTTAGAGCAGGTCAAAGAAGGAAAGTTCAGAGAAGACCTTTTTTACCGAATTCAGGTTTTTCCGATTGTGATTCCGCCGTTAAGAGAGCGTAAAGAAGATATTCCGTTGCTGACGGCCCATTTTTTAGAAACCCGCGCCGCCCGGCTTGACCGTCCGTTAGCGCGCTTAACGCCAGCTGCGCTGGAAACATTCATGCAATATGATTGGCCGGGAAATGTGCGTGAGCTTGAAAATGAAATCGAGCGCGCTTCAACACTGGCCGGCAATGATACCGAAATTACGCCAGACTATCTCTCAGAACGGATCAAGACGTCCGCTGATATCAGCGGTGTAAGTGGTGCCGGGGCTACCTCACTAAAGGAGGCGACCGCCCGGGTGGAACGCCAGATGGTTGTGGATGCGCTGCGCAAATCAGGGGGCAATCGATCTCAGGCGGCACGGGAACTGGGTTTAACCCGTCAGGGACTGCTCAACAAGATCACCCGCTATGCGATCGATATGTAGCTAAAACATAAGCCGATTGACTTAATTGTAAATCGCCTTCACCAGTGGTTTATGAAAAGGCAGTTCAAGATACGCCTGAGGCCGAGATCCGTGTCAAACTAATTCAGGGTAAGCGCCTGCCGCACCGTACCGGCCAGATCCTGCATCACCAGCGGTTTCATCAAAAAGCATTCGATGCCCATGTCGGCGGCATGCTGGCGGGTAAACTTTTCGCTGTATCCGGTGCACAGAACGATGGGAATATCGGGCCGGATCCCCATCATTTCGTTGGCCAGCTTGTCACCGGTCATGTTGGGCATCACGATATCGGTGATGACCAGGTCGAATCGATTGGGATCCGCTTTGAAAAGATTCAGGGCTTCGATGCTGCTCGTTCGGGTATCAACCCTGTAGCCCAGACGCTCGAGCATCTGCTTTCCGATTTCCGCCAGGGGTTGCTCGTCGTCCACAAATAGAATGCGCTCATACCCCATCGGTAGCGGCGTTGGCATTTCTTCTTCTTTTACCGATTCGCGCTTGATGGTTGGCAGATACACATGAAAGGTTGAGCCATGACCGACCTGGCTGTCAACGGTTATGGAGCCGTTTAAAGATTTGATGATACCCTGCACCACCGCCAACCCCAGGCCTGTTCCTTCCCCCTTTTCTTTGGTTGTAAAATAGGGATTGAAAATCTGTGGGAGTGCTTCAGGTGCAATGCCGTCTCCGGT
>JASFGN010000511.1:0-3517 GCA_050123735.1 Desulfobacterales bacterium
GCGTCTCAAAGAATTTATCGCCCGGAGCGCTGCGTCAGTTGCGGCGAATGTATCCAGATTTGTCCCCGGAACGCAATATCCCGGACAGCTGAGAGGATTATCAGGGATCCTGCCAAATGCGATCTGTGTCAAAGCTGTGCCGTGCATTGCCCTTCGGAAGCAGTCGAATTTGCGGGACACAAGGTGACGGTCGACGAAGTCATCCGCCAAATTGAAAAAGATACAGCCTTTTACGATCAATCGGGCGGCGGGGTTACCCTGTCGGGTGGGGAACCCTTGATGCAACCCAATTTCTTATTGGAGCTGCTTGAAGCGTGCGGAGATCTGGATCTTCACCGCACCGTCGATACAACCGGATATGCACAAACAGAGTTATTGTTGCAGGTGGCTAAAAAAACGGATTTATTTTTATATGACCTCAAGATCATGGATGCAGCCAAACACCGGGATTTCACCGGGGTTTCCAACCAGCTGATTCTCGATAATTTAAAACGGCTGTCTGAGAACAAGGCCCGCATTCAGGTTCGCATTCCGATTATTCCCGGCATCAACAATGATGCCGATAATATTCAGCGAACGGCTGATTTTGTCATCACTCTGCCCGGAGTCGAACTCATCTCGATTCTGCCTTTTCACAATTCAGCCCGTGGAAAATATGGCCGACTTGGCATGGAATGCATCTCATCGGACATACAGAGCCCCAGCGACGAACATTTAAATCGGATTGCCGGTTGGCTCCGACAATCCGGTTTGCCGGTTAAAATTGGAGGATAGGACGCCATGAATGATAGAATTTCGAGGCTGCGAGAGCAGAGCTTTAAAGCCCAGCCCTGTGTTTCAGCAGAGCGTGCCCGGCTGGTCACCGAATTTTACCGAGAAAATGAGGGAAAATTTTCGGTGCCGGTTTTGCGTGCACTGAATTTTAAAAATTTGTGTGAGAAAAAGACGATTTACATCGGGGACGATGAACTCATTGTCGGTGAGCGCGGACCCTATCCCAAGGCAGTGCCCACCTTCCCGGAGCTGACCTGTCACTCTCAGGAAGACCTCAAGGTTCTGAACTCCAGGGACATGACCCGCTATGCCGTGGATGATAAATCCCTGCAAGTATACGCCCAAACGGTGATTCCCTACTGGAGGGGTCGCAGCATGCGGGAACGGGTGTTTGACCAGGTGCCGGACGAATGGAAACGGGCTTACAAAGCCGGAATGTTTACCGAGTTCATGGAGCAGCGTGCTCCGGGGCATACGACCCTGGATGGCATCATTTATCGCAAAGGCATGCTGGATTTTAAGGCGGACATTGCCAAAAGTCTCGAAGGTCTGGATTATTTCAATGATCCTGAGGCAACCGATAAAGCTGAAGAGCTAAAAGCCATGGAGATTGTCTGCGATGCGGCCATTATTTTTGCCGAACGCCATGCGGATCTGGCCCTGAAGATGGCGGCCAAAGAAAATGATCCCCGCCGCAAAGAAGAGCTCCAACGAATTGCCGACGTATGTCGCCGGGTGCCGGCCCGTGCACCACGCGATTTTTGGGAAGCCCTGCAGATGTACTGGTTTGTTCATCTGGGAATCATTACCGAACTAAACGGCTGGGATGCCATGAGTCCCGGCCATCTGGACCAGCACTTATACCCCTTTTACGAAAAGGACCTGGCCGGCAACGTGCTGGACCGTGCGGGTGCCAAAGAACTGATCGAGTGCCTCTGGATTAAGTTTAACAACCATCCGGCGCCACCCAAAGTAGGGGTCACGGCGCTGGAGAGCGGCACTTACAATGATTTTACGAACATCAATATCGGTGGTCTGAAAGTGGATGGTTCTGATGGTGTCAATGAAGTTTCATATATCATGCTGGAAGCTGTCGATGAGCTGCATCTGCTGCAACCCGGCAGCAATGTTCAGATCAGCCATAAAACGCCCAATCGGTTTTTAAAGGCAGCCGCCCGTGTCATTCGAAAAGGTTATGGTTATCCGTCGGTGTTCAATACGGATGAAGTCGTCATGGAGCAAATCCGGACCGGAAAAACCCTGGAGGATGCCCGGGAAGGTGGCTGCAGCGGTTGTATTGAAACCGGGGCTTTCGGCAAAGAGGCCTATATCCTAACGGGCTATTTGAATGTACCAAAAATCCTCGAGCTGGCATTAAACAATGGAACCGATCCGTTAAGTGGCCAAACGGTCGGTTTGCAAACCGGCAACCCCATGACTTTTAAACATTTTGACGAGCTTTATGACGCATTTGTCAAACAGCTGCATTACATCGTCGATCTTAAAATAAAGACCAATAACTACATCGAACGAATGTACGCCAAATATGCGCCAGCGCCATTTCTGTCGGTAGTGATCGCAGACTGTATCGCCAACGGCAGAGATTATTACAACGGGGGACCGCGATACAACACCAACTACATTCAATGCTGCGGCATCGGTACGGTCACCGATAGCCTCTCGGCCATAAAAAAACATGTGTTCGAAACCAACACCGTTCGCATGGATGATTTGCTGGCCGCGCTTCAGGACAACTTTTCAGGCCAAGAGGTTCTGCGCCTGCGGCTTTTGAATAAAACACCTTTTTTCGGAAATGATGAGGATGCAGCAGACGGTCTCATGCGGCGGGTATATGCTGACCTTTTTGCAGCCATTGACGGCAAGCCCAATACCAAAGGCACGACCTATCATTTGAATATGCTGTCTACGACCTGTCATGTCTATTTCGGAAAAATGTTGGGCGCATCCGCCAACGGGCGGCTGGCCGGGCTGCCGATTTCAGATGGGACTTCTCCGTCGCACGGCGCCGATCGCAATGGGCCGACCGCTGTCATCAAGTCATTGGCCAAGATGGATCAAATTAAGTCCGGCGGCACCCTGCTCAATCAGCGCTTTCTGCCCGATGTCCTGAAAGGTGAAGACGGCATTGAAAAACTCTGTCAGCTGATCCGGACCTACTTTAATCTCAACGGCCATCACATCCAGTTCAATATCGTCGATTCCGCCACTTTGCGCAAAGCGCAGCGGGCCCCGGATGCGTACCGCGACCTGCTGGTGCGGGTAGCCGGCTACAGCGATTATTTTGTGGATCTGGATGTGGATCACCAGGAGGAGATCATCGCCAGAACCGAGCACGACTCAATCTGATCGGCTAAAGGCGCAAGGCACAGGGCACAAGGCCGAATAATCGAGAAACCTCTTTCTTGTCCTTCCCTTCCACGGCCTTGCACCGTGAGCCGTGCGCCATGATCCGACCTCATCTTACCCGGTTCGTCATATCTTCGAAAATAATCTCGAAAAAATATTACACCTTCGGGCAGCCTCAATGAAATCCTTCTTTTATATTTCGTGTTTGCGTGACGCAGATTGGTTATCTTTTTCGGCATTGTTCTGCTGGTAGGCTCGGCCGAGTCGCTGTAATGCGGTCAGGTTGGCGAAAATGGCCACCAGCCATATGGCCACCTTAAAAGCGACCGGATGGATCAAGGCGCCCAATCCCAAAAAGACAATCCGTTCCGGCCGT
>JASFGN010000512.1:0-3515 GCA_050123735.1 Desulfobacterales bacterium
TTAATTGATTGGCTGGCAGGCGAAGGAGCGCGCAGCCCTTATCGCGATCAATTGCTGGATTTGGATTGGCGCTCCCCGGCAGAGTTTCAAGGTTATCTGGTGCGGGTTCTGGAGGACTTAATCGATGAAGTTTCGGCCCTGGATAGCTGGCACACCGATGCTGAAAAAAGCTGGCTGTACTATGCCGTCAGCCTTATCCGAATCGAGCGGCAGGATTGGGAAGGTGCTGAGAAGCTGCTCAGAGAAGCGGTGCTGACCGCTGATACCGATGCCTGGGAATTTTTCGTGGTGCGTGCCAAGCTGGATCAACTGCAAAAACGGCGGCGCAATGCACTAAAGACCAAAGCGCAGTGGAAAGCCTACAACCAGGATATCGAGACTTTCAATAAAAGCGTTGAAGAAAAAATGGAGAAGGACGCCAGGGTCAAAGCCGAGTTGCCCGAGTTGATGGCTAAATTCATCGATGAGACCGTGGAGATCAAAGAAAAGTGCGACGTACTTGCCAAAATAGCCGAAATATATCCGGACAACCGCAAGGTTTTTGTTGCCTTAGCCTTTTACAGCGCCGCTGATGGGGATTGGGAAAAATCGCTGGAATACATCGATACCTTTTTAGACAGCGGCGGCCGCCAGAATGCAGACCGGATGAGCCTGGGAATTTTACAGGCCGGGATACTCAACAAGCAGGGTAAGGCCGATGAGGCCCGAGCGAGTCTCGAGGCATTCGCCGCGCGAACCATGGACCCATGGTTTCTGACCATCAGCGATTATCTGTTGGGCAACCAGACCGAAAGAGCCCTGTTAGAAGAGGCCGGTGAAAGCCCCGAATACCTTTTAACGGCCCACACGGCCCTGGGGGTCTGGGCTGAAGGGGCTGGAAACAAACAAAAGGCGATTAAACACTATCGAGAGGCATTGGGCTCTTTTCTGGATACCTGGCTGGAATATGATTTTGCCAAAGAGCGTCTCAAGAAGCTGAAGCGGCCCACCTCGGAATAATATTATTTTCACAGCAGAGGTCGCAGAGTAAAGATTCTTTTCGTTTTCCGCGGGCAGGTTGGTTTTTGCTTTTCGTCCTCCAGGTCATGCCATAGCTTTAGCAACGGCAGATCAACGAAAAGCAAAAATGGAAAATCTCTCTGCGCGCTCTGCGTCTTTGCGGTGAGAAAAAACGCCTTCCGGATCTATTCTTTAATGCCGTATTGCCGCGCCAGATTTTCATCATAGCGTGCTTTCCTGCCCGGGCACTTGCCGCGCTGACATAACTGGCAGTTAAAAAAGGATACCTCGGTCTGAAAATAGATTCCGGATACCGACTTGGTGGGGATCATCAAAAAAGACGGGGTCAGGCGGACGCCGATGGCGCCCTCCACATCCGTTAGCAGCCGAAACAGCCGGCTTTGTTCTTCAATCGGCCATTCCTGCAACGATCCGGGACTCATAAACGAAATTTTTTTTAGAGCAAATTTTTTGCACAGATGATCATGGAGTTCTTTGCGTACCGCATTTAAGGCAACATTGCCGATTATATCCAGATAATACTTTTCCAGCGGGTCATCTATTCCCTTGACCGTTTCTTCCAGTCCGGGTCCGAGGGTTACCACATACGGAAAAAGCCGCTCCACCGTATCCAGATTCTTGCGCAATACTTTGCTTTTTAATTGCAGACCTTCGACCACAACCGCATCGTCTGATTTTTCATCGATATAACATAACTTGTAAGCCGCCTTCGGTGTGCTGCAAAACTTGGCCTTATCGATGAGATCTTGCACGAGATGCGCATCGTCGCCGCGCTCCAGGCGCAGGATTTTTTTAACCTTGCGCGGATCAATATCCAGCGGGATTTTCTCTAAGATTTCCATTTTTATAAATTCAGTTATCCGGATCAGGTTGTGATCATCGCTGTGTAGCCTATTTAACCGATTTTGTAAAATAATTTGGCTGTTTTTAATGGCGGCTCTCCGTTCAAATTTATACCCGGCTGATCAAGTGTTATCAGAATCAAACAGAGCACTATTTATTGACAGTGCGGCCGCCCCTATTTATACTCTCCTCGTGTATCTTGCAGATATCGCAGTCCTTCTTATTTTTTCCGTCAATATCAAACCGTTCTAACAGAAGGAGTTGTTTTATGGGAACGAATTCTATTGAAGCGCCGTTGAGAAAACTGATGGGACCCGGCCCACTGGATATTCATCCACGGGTATATCGGGCGCTGACATCACCGGTCATCGGTCACATGGATCCGGCTTATTTTAAAACGCTGGACCGAATCGGTGATCAGCTGCGCAAGCTGTTTCAGACCCAAAACAGGTTGACGCATGCAACTCCGGGGACAGGGACTTCGGGAATGGAGGCCTGTGTAGCGAATCTGATTGAACCCGGAGATCCGGTTCTGATATGTGTGCACGGTTATTTTGGTGATCGGCTGCGGCAAATGGCCGAGCGTCAGGAGGCCGACGTAACGGTCATTGAGGGTGAATGGGGCCGGCCGACGGATCCGCAGCAGGTCAAGAAAGCCTTTCAGAGCAAAGACTATAAAGTGATTGCTCTGGTCCATGCCGAAACCTCCACCGGCGTACAACAGCCAATGGATGATATTGTGCGGCTGGCAAGGGACCATGGCACGATGGTGCTGCTGGACACGGTAACCTCGCTGGGCGGTGTCGAAATCAAGGTCGACGAATGGGGGCTGGATGCCGTTTACAGTTGCTCTCAGAAATGCATCGGTGCGCCTCCGGGGCTGGCGCCGGTTACGTTCAGCGATCGCGCAATCGAGGCAACCCGCAATCGCAAACATCCGATCCGCAGCTGGTATCTGGATATCACCCTGCTCGATCAATACTGGGGATCTACCCCGCGCGTTTATCATCATACCAGCTCAAGCACATTGAATTATGCCCTTCTGGAGGCACTCTTGCTGATAGAAGAGGAAGGTCTGCAAAATCGTTTTAAGCGCCATTTAAAAAACCATCAGGCGCTGGTTGCCGGCGCAGAGGCCATGGGTCTGGAGATGCTGGTCAAGCCCGAGCATCGCCTGCCGACGCTGAATACGATTCGCGTGCCCGACGGCATCAATGAAGCTGAGGTACGCAGTTATTTGCTGCAGACATTCAATCTGGAGATCGGTGCCGGCCTGGGAGCGCTGGCCGGCCAGGTCTGGCGGGTGGGGCTGATGGGGTATTCTTCTTCAGCCGAAAATGTTCTCTTTTTCCTTGCGGCCATCAGCCGGGCACTGGCCGTACAGGGCTGTCATACCGATCTATCAGCCGGCTCTGAAGCCGCCATGTCACTGCTGAATGCCTGATGGGGATTGGATCGGAAAGTGAACAAAATTGAACTAAAGTTTGAAGTGACTAAAGTTAAGGTGTCGCACCGCTCCATCTTTTTTAAAACGACAGAATTCCTCAACTTTAGGCACTCTATCTCACTTTAGTCATTTTACACTTAGGTAAGAAAATGCTGAATGCTGAACTGATTGCCAACCTTCGGCAAATTGTCGGCAGAACCCGGGT
>JASFGN010000513.1:0-3500 GCA_050123735.1 Desulfobacterales bacterium
CATGCTGAAGCCTTCATTTCCAGGCGGGGTAATATCACCAATATAAGCCTGAATGATGGGCATGAGCATGGCCGATGCAATCCCCTGAAAAAACCGCAGGACAATCAGCGTATTGATATCTTTGAAAGCAATAAATCCCAATGAAATGGCCGCGTAGGCCAGGAGTGCAGGTACAATCAGGGGCTTGCGCCCCTTGCGGTCTGAAAGACGGCCAAAATAAGGCAGAAAAAGTGTTCGCGCCAGCGAAAAAGAGCCAAAAATCATGCCAATGTAAAAACCGCTGGCCCCTAGCTCATGGGCGTAAACCGGAAGCAACGGTATCACAATGCCGACACCGGTAACGGTTGCAAATATCGAAAAAAAAAGAGTGGCAAAAATTTTTTTATCGCCAATATTCATGGATCATGGATCAGGGTTCAAGGGTTCTGGGTTTCAAGTCAGATTTCAATCTTCAGAGGTCAGACGACAGAAGACAGATTGGAAATATAGAAAATGAAGCGCGCTATCTGGCCTCGACTTGGCTGCTAGAAGCCAGTTGCCAGCGGTCAGCACCTACCAGCCCAAGATGATCGCGACGCTGCCGACCAGCCAGCAATACGGTGCGAACATATGCAGGCCTCCTTTTTTGACGACCTGCAGCAGTGCTCTCAAAGCAGCATAGCCCACAATTGCGGCCGTGACGGCACCCACCAGAGGAATTTTGATAGACACATCAATTTCGTATAAACCATCCTTGAAACTCAGCAGTCCGGCTCCGACAATAGCCGGTATAGACAGCAAAAAGGAATAGCGCGCCGCCATTTCTCGCTCGACACCCAGCAGCAGCCCGATGCTGATCGTTGAGCCCGATCGTGAAATGCCGGGGACAATGGCCAATCCCTGTACAATACCGATGAAAAATGCGTTTTTAGGGTTCAGGCGGTCGATACCGGGCAGACGGGCACCTCTTATCGTCCAACGGGTAAGCCATAACAGCGAGCCGGTCAGCATCAGCATCAAACCGACGATCAAAACAGATGAAAATAGCCGATCGGCAATTCCGCTAAATGCCAACCCTATTAAAGCCGTCGGGATGGATCCGATGACGATGAGCAAAGCCATTTTTAGTTCAGGATCGGATCTAATCGCCGCTAGCGCGCGCTCTTTTTTTCCTGCCTCAGAAATAAGCCGCAGCAGCGCCGCCACCATATTTTTGATGTCACGGTGAAAGACAGCACTGACAGCCACCAATGTACCCAGGTGGACGCATACATCAAAAAAAAGTTCGGCTTCCTTGATTCCCAGCAATTGTTGCAGCAACACCAGATGGCCGGAACTGCTGACCGGCAAAAATTCGGTCAAACCCTGGATAATGCCCAGTATGATCGCCTCAAATGTTGTCATACTCTCCGATACCTAACAATGGTTGTAGAAATTTTGGTCATTCGATATTGTTTCGAGTTTCGGATTTCGATTTTCGAGCTTTCACAAATAGTTACACATCAATGATTTCACCTGTTTTTTCGGTTCCGTATCCTCCCAGGGCCTCCACGCGTTGCTTAAAGTCACCGTTGTTGATGATTTCAAACAGGATCTGAAATGCATCGGTTTCGAAAAATTCCGGCAGGACGACCAGGTCGTATTGTTCGGTGACCACTGGGATAAAACCCAAGTCCAGGGCTTTGGCGGCGGCATAGATTCCCAAACCGGCATCTGCAGCGCCGCTCAGCACCGATACGGCCACAGCCATGTGGGTAAATTCTTCGTTTTGATAACCATTAATATCGGCGGCTTTGGCGTCTAACTGTTTTAATTTGTAATCCAGTAAAATACGCGTGCCGGACCCGATTTGCCGATTGATAAAGGAGATGTCTTTGCGAGCGAGATCGGCAATTCCGCTGATCTGTTTGGGGTTTCCCTTTTTTACGATCAGACCCTGATCGCGCTGTACCAGATGAACCAGCTTAACGGGCGATTGCGGCAGATGTTTCTTTAGGTAGGATATATTATAGGATCCATCTGTCGTATCGAGAAGGTGGGTGCCCGCCAGATGGCATACGCCGCGCTTAATGGCCATCAGACCGCCCATACTGCCGACATGACTGGATGAAAGGGTGAATTCACCGTGAGCGGCTTTAAGTCGATCGGCAAGAACATCCAGGGTATTGTCATGGCTACCTACGATGACAATCGTTTTTCGGATGGCCGATAGCGGGCGCAGCAGTTCCGCTGAAACCGTTTCTGAATCGTTGATGCCTTCGACGTGGTTGGGTATACGAATGATGCCATCGGCTTCGGTGATGGATGTAATGGTGCCGGCGCCTCTGGGTAGCGGGGTCGCCACAATACAGCCGCGCACCTCTCCCATTTTTACGCGCACGAATTCCTCCACCCCGAGTTTGGAAGCAATCTTTTTCGTCGGCCGGACATCGATGGTTTCCCGTGGCGTCTGGGGCTGCCCGAGAAAGGCCTGCAGCAGCGGTTGGACAAATTGTTCAAAAGCAATAATGGCCGAAACCGGATAACCCGGAATGCCAAAGACCGGTTTGGTTGCAACCGATCCGATGACGATGGGCTTGCCGGGCATGATCGTTACGCCGTGAACGTGAATTTTGCCCAGTTCGCCAATGGCGGTTTTGGCAAAATCTTCAGAGCCGGCTGAGGACCCGCCGAGTACCAGGACTATTTGATAATCCTCATCTGCGCCGGCTTTGATGGCTGCTTTAATCTTGTCGGTATCGTCTCCAACCATATCGTGGCGCCGAAAAGTGCCGCCAAATTTTTCAATCAGCTTACCCAGGACGAACGAATTGGTTTCCAGTACCTGCCCGGGCCGAAACGCTTTAAGCTCGAGTTGACGCCAGTCCACCAGTTCCGATCCGGTGGGGATAATCAACACCTTTGGCCTGATTTTAACCGGAACCGTAAACACACCGCCTGATAATAGGGCGCCCACGCAATAGGGCGTGACCACATGATTCTGAGGAAAAAGCAATTCAGTGGCAACAATGTCCTCTCCGACTCTGCGAACATTTTGCCAGGGAAATACAGGCGCTTCGATGACAACGCGGCTTTCGTCCTGCGCATTGACATCTTCGACCATGATGACCGCATCGGTACCTTGCGGCAGGACATGGCCGGTATTGACATAAAACGCTTCCCGCCCGACGTTCAGCGTTTTGGGCGCAGCGGCGCTGGCGCCAAAGGTGATTTCGGCTTTAACAGCGAGTCCGTCCATTGCGGCCAGATGAAAATTGGGAGAGGACAGCCGGGCGTTAACCGGTTCGGCCAGGACACGCCCGACAGCATCCGGTACCGGAAGTTCTTCGCTTGCCAGCGGAGGCAGGTTGGAAAATGTCTGAAAAAGGATCTCCCGGGCTTCCGCCAGTGTTTTCATCTTCAGGTAGACGGTTCGTCCCTTATACATATATATCTCCGTTTTAATAACATTCAGGTGTCAATCTTGTAGGTTTCAATTACCGGAGTATTGGAGTCCTGGAGTATTGTATTTTTATATCATC
>JASFGN010000514.1:0-3497 GCA_050123735.1 Desulfobacterales bacterium
CCCCTTTATTTCTGGTAGGCGGTACTGGATTTGAACCAGTGACTTCTACCGTGTGAAGGTAGCACTCTCCCGCTGAGTTAACCGCCCATATTTTACATGAAAATTAATGAGAAGCTGTACCTATATTTAGCTACAACGGTATAGAAAATCAACTGTAAAAACCAATTCTCCAGCAGGTCCAATGGATCAAAATCATTTATTCAATAAAAAATTGTTGGTGCCCAAGTCAAGCAATTTTTGAAGCTTCAGCAAACATTAGGATTCTGACGGCGGCTGCTCTTTAGATGCTGAATCCATGTCATCAGAGCTTTCAGACAGTGTCTGGCTTTGCTCCTGATCGACGCTATCATCGATTTCCGACTCAATGTCTTCCACCCCTTCAGCCATTTCATCTGATAAAGCACTGCCGAATTCCTCAATTTCCTTGGGTGTCGGCAGATCTTTGAGGCTTTTCAGGCCGAATACCTCCAAAAATCGCTTGGTGGTGGCATAGATCAACGGCCGGCCGGGAATTTCTTTGCGGCCCAGCACCCGGATAAATTTGCGCTCCAACAGCACGCGCAAAACGCCGCCGCAATCAACACCCCGCAGGTGCTCGATGTCGGCGCGGATGACCGGTTGCTTGTAAGCGATAATGGCCAATGTTTCCAAAGCGGCTTTGCTCAATCGCTGCGGCTTGGGCTGCAACAAGCGCTTGATATATTCCATGTATTCAGGGCGGGTGCGGATTTGATATCCACCGGCAACCAGGTTCAGGTAAAAACCGCCCTGGCGTGTTTCGTAATCTATCATCAGTTCGTCCAGCGCTTCCCGCAGTGCTTTGGTTTCGCTGTCGCCGATGATCTGTTTCAAACGCTCAATCGTTAACGGCTCATCAGCTACGAACAGCAAACTTTCGACAATATTTTTTAAATCATCCATCAGACATAAAAAAGGCGTAAAACGCCGGTTTGTGCATGCTGAGCAATGCGAATCAATGTCAGTTTAACCATTTCCAAAACGGCCAGAAACGTTACAATGACTTCAGCTTTATCCGGTCGTTCTGAGAACAATTCATCAAAGGTGACCGACCCCCTGGCTTCCAGTATGTCGGTAATCTGGGTAATTTTTTCTTTAACAGATATTTTGTCGGGCGTAAATTCCAACCGCAAATCGCCGGGTATTTTTGCCAGGATTTTTTGAAAAGCGTCAATGAGCTCGAAAAGTCCGACCTGGACGTAGGGCTCATCCTCTTCACCTAAGAAATCCCGGTGGTCACCGCTGCGAACGAAGGTGGCTTCACCCAGAATATGTCTTTCCGATAGTTGCTCGGCAGCGGATTTCATTTGAAGATATTCAATCAACGGTCTGATAATTTCCTGGCGTGGATCGTCCTCTTCTTCCTCATCGGCCGCTGCCGGCAGCAACATGCGCGATTTGATCTGGGCCAAGGTTGAGGCCAGAACGATAAACTCTCCGGCGAAGTCGATATTCATGATTTTGATCCATTCCAGGTACTGCAGGTATTGATCGGTGACCATGGCGATGGGGATGTCATAGATATCCAATTCATTTTTTTTGATCAAATGAACCAGAAGATCCATCGGCCCTTCAAAGATGTCCTCTAATTGGACTCGGTAAGATTCTTTTTGCATAGGGGCACTCTGATTTAGCTCATGGCTCACAGCTGATAGCTCATGGTTTCGTTGCTAATAATTGTTTATCTTTTGCTATGAGCTATGAGCCATCAGCTAAGAGCTGCAGGGCCTTGAGCCCTGCTATGTTAATCTATTTTGATGGCCGCCCTGACGGATTCCATCGTGATGCGGGCAGTTTTTCTGGCGCGGTCACATCCGTCAGCAATAATTTCATCCACCTGCTGGGGGTGGGCCTCATAATAGGCACGTTTTTCTCGTATGGGTTCCAGGGCCTTACTCAAGTGAAGGGCCATTTTCTGCTTGCATTCCACACATCCAATTTGCGCCGTGCGGCAGGCGCTGTCGATCTCTTGAACCTCAGCGGCCGGCGTGTACAATTTATGAAAGTCAAAAACATTGCAGACATCCGGATTACCCGGATCGCTGCGTCGGGCGCGCTGTGGATCAGTGATCATCCGGGAAACTTTGGCGGTGATTTGATCGGGCGGATCGGACAAAAAAATGGCGTTGTCATAGCTTTTGCTCATTTTACGTCGATCGATACCGAGTATTTTCGGCGTTTCGGTTAAAATAACCGTGGGCTCCGGAAAGACATTGCCGTAAAAATGGTTAAAGCGCCTGGCAATTTCACGGGTAATTTCAACATGGGGTGCCTGGTCGACACCCACCGGAACGCCATAGGGTTTGTACATGATGATGTCCGCAGCCTGCAAAATTGGATATCCCAGAAAACCAAAATTGGACAGATCCTTGTTGCTGATCTGGGTGATCTGTTCCTTGTACGTCGGATTTCGCTCCAGCCAGGGCACCGGCGTGATCATCCCCAGTATCAGAAACAGTTCCGCGTGCTCTTTGATTTCAGATTGCACAAAAAGCGTGCTCTTTTCCGGTGTTAGACCGGCGCTCAGCCAGTCGATCATAATTTCTTTGCGGTACTGCTTGATGAAAGCCGTATCTTCATAATCGCTGGTTAATGCGTGCCAATCGGCGATAAAGTAAAAACAGTCGTACTCGTCCTGCAATTTGACCCAGTTGGCCAGGGCGCCCAGTAAATTGCCCAGGTGCAGAGGACCGGTCGGGCGCATACCGCTCAAAATGCGTTTCTTTTTAGCCATGTATGATCCTTATAAGGTGATGTTTACGGTTTCAAGTTTCAGCATTCACGCTTCGGTCACCTGGTTCAGAGGTTCAGCGTTCAAGGTTTCAGAGGTTAGCTGACAGCAGAAATAAGTCGTCAAATGGTAAAGGATATTGCTCTTCGTCCAAAAACCGGACACTTCAGTCCTGAAACCTCTGGGCCCAGAACCTTTGAACCCTGAACCCGGAAAAGAAACCCGACACCGATAAAAGATCCGTTTTTGTTGTATTTTTTGTGAGGCACCTTAATGGGCTCCCAGTAAGAAATCCAGTATCGGTTCCAGCAAAAAAGACATCAGCCGGCCCAGCGGCCCGGTGATCAGCAGCACAAATATGATAATCATGCCAAAGCGCTCCAGACGTGCATAAGGTCTTCTTAGCGCTACAGGCAGAAGCATGATGAACAGGCGGCTGCCGTCCAGCGGCGGTATGGGAATCAGATTAAACAGGGCCAGCACACAATTTATGATCACACTGTATGTCAAAAGCTGCAAAAAAAAGACTGCCGGTAATGCCAGCGGCGTCTGCGCCCAGGAGGCCTCGATCGATGAGATCAGCTGAAAGAGCATCGCAGAGACAACCGCCAGAATCATATTCGTCACTACACCAGCAGATGCAACCCATATCGCGCCTTTGCGAACATCGCGCAAATTGTTAAAATTTACCGGCACCGGTTTGGCATAGCCGAAGATGACCGGTGAGCCGCTCAGCTTTAAGGCCACC
>JASFGN010000515.1:0-3486 GCA_050123735.1 Desulfobacterales bacterium
AATGTTGACAAAGCGGTCGAGCTTGCCAGCGCAGAACTCAATTTGCCAAAAGATGAGCTAAAATACGAAGTGCTTTCTTACGGATCCAGTGGGATATTTGGCTTATCCAGAACCAAAAAAGCCAAAATCAGGGTCAAACTCCCGGAAGATTTGCTGGCATCAGAGAAAAAAGCCGAATCCGCTGTCGACGATACCATTAAGGCGGCTGATAAGGCGGCTGACGTCAGGCCATCCACCGATACGGTCACATTGGATACGGACCATCAAATGTCCCCTCCGGCCGACAACCCAGACGGGCAGCAACTTTTTTCGTTTCCGGAGGATCCCGTGGAAATGGGGCGGCTTGTCTTGCAGCGCATCGTCGACACGATTACATCGGATGCAAAGATCAATGTTGAAAAGGATGAAGATCGATTATTGTATAAGGTCAATGGCGGGAATGCAGGCATTTTGATCGGCAAGCGCGGTCAAACCCTGGATGCCATTCAGGCCATCGTCAATAAAGTTGTCAACAAGCACAATCAAAGCCGAACCCGGGTTCTGGTGGATATCGAGGGGTATCTGGAAACCCGCCGGGAAAATTTGGAAAAGACGGCGCTGCGACTGGCCGAAAAATCCAAAAAAATCGGCAAACCGATGACGCTGGGTCCGATGAATGCTTACGACCGCAGGATTGTTCACCTCGCTTTACAGGATTGTGCCGAAGTTCAAACCCGCAGCCGGGGAGAGGGTCCCTTAAGAAAACTGGTGATTCTGCCTAAAAATAGAAATGCTGCGCGACGATAGACGCTGAATGATCGCTCGCTTGTGGCTTTTAGCGATACCCGAATCTAAAAATCGAACGGCCTTGTTGTCTCGGTTGAAGAATTTGATCCATGACGCTTGATTTCCTGCTGAGCTCTCCTCTTATCCCAAAGGCGTTCTGCTGACAATATAATTGGCCGCAAGCTTCGGCGCCTTCTCCTGCATGAACACCGCAGAAGCGCATTTTTCAATTAAAAGCTTATGATAACAGACTCAGATACCATTGCAGCCATTGCCACACCCCCTGGCCGGGGAGGTATCGGCATCGTGAAGATGTCCGGCAAAGATGCTTTTACGATTGCGCGGGATGTCTTCAGGCCGTCTAAAAAGCGTGCGGATGATGCACAGGAGCAAAGCCGCCACGATTCGGGTGGAGGGGACTTCACATTTGAGACACATCGCCTTTATTACGGGTATGTCATTGATCCAAAAGACAACACGCTCTTGGATGAAGTGTTAATCTCGGCCATGAGGGCACCGAACACCTACACCCGTGAAGATGTGGTTGAAATCAATACCCACGGCGGTGCCGTGGCCATGCATGCTATCCTCGAGCTGGCTTTGAGCAAGGGCGCCCGCCTGGCTGAACCGGGTGAGTTTACCCGCAGGGCATTCCTTAATGGACGGATCGATCTGACCCAGGCGGAAGCGGTCATCGATGTCATCAATGCCCGAACGCAAAAAAATTTAGAGCTGGCGGCGGCGCAGATCAGCGGTAAACTGAAGGACCGGGTGGCACAGTCCAGAAGCAGTTTAGTCGGGATCCTGACCCAGGTCGAAGCCGCCATCGATTTTCCCGAGGACGTTGAAGATCTGATTGATCCTGAAGACACCATTACCACCCTTCATAGAGAAGTTTTGGTTCCTCTGCAAGGCCTGATCCGTAATTACATTGATGCCCATGTTTTCAGAGATGGTATTTCGGTGGCTGTGGTCGGAAGGCCCAACGTGGGCAAATCCAGTCTTTTAAACCAGCTGGTCAAAAAGGATCGCGCCATTGTAACCGATTTTCCGGGTACCACCCGTGATATCATCGAAGAAACGCTAAACCTTCAGGGTATACCGGTTGTCATCAGCGATACGGCCGGTTTGCATCCAACTGAAAATCCGATCGAAAAGATCGGCATCGAAAAAACCCTGGCGCACGTCAATGGGTCTGATCTGGTGTTATTTATGGTTGAGGCCCATCGCCCGCTGGACCCGGATGATCATCTCATTTATGAAAAGATTAATTCCAAGTCCATTATTATGGTTTTGAACAAAATGGATTTAATGAGCACAGGCAGCACACCAACCCTTCCGGATGACTGGCGATTTGAGGATCAGGTGCACATTTCGGCCCTGTATGACCGTGGGATTGATCAACTCAAAGAAAAAATAGTTAAGCTGGCCGGCGGGGAAACGCCCCTGGATTTAAATGCGGCCATCGTACCCAATTTACGGCATAAATTGCTGCTTGAGACCAGCCTTGCCGCTGTGGAAGCGGTCATCGGGCAGCTGCAAAACCGAACTTCCAGCGAACTGTGGGCCATTCATCTGCAGGAGGCCATTGACGCCCTGGGGGTGATCAGCGGTGATACGGTTAAAGTGGATGTGCTGGATCAGATTTTCAGCCGGTTTTGTGTGGGAAAATAGGCGGGCTTGCAATAAAAGCTAATGTTTCACGTGAAACAATTACAAGTGACTAAAGTGAACTAAAGTGTGAAGTGACTAAAGTTGTGGTGTCGACTTGCATTCGCTTATCTATAAATGATAGGATTCTTCAACTTTAGGCATTTTAAACTTTAGTCACCTGTTTGTTCAACGCCATCATTGTAAATATAACACACCATGTAATTCTATTATAGAGGAGTGAAAGGCTGATCCATGGATTTTGATTTCACGCCATATTTTAATAAATATGAGGCGCTGGTTTCCAAAAGCGATGAAGCTTTTGAACATGTCAGGCAGGCTTACGCAGAATGCGTTAAATGCGAGGAAAAATGTTCAGATTGCTGCTATGCGCTGTTTGACTTAACATTGATTGAAGCCCTTTATATCAATCATAAATTTAACGAAAAGATCAAAGGCGGCCAGAAAGCCAATCTTTTGGAAAAAGCAAACCGGGCCGATCGACATATTCACAAGATCAAACGCCAGGCTTACAAAGATTTACAGGCCGGTAAAAGCGAAGATGAGATCCTGGCCGATCTTGCCCGGGAGCGGGTTCGATGTCCGCTTCTAAACGAAGCCGAATTGTGCGATCTGTACGATAACCGCCCGTTGACCTGTCGTTTTTATGGCATACCCACGGCGATCGGGGGGCAGGGGCATACCTGTGGCAAATCTGAATTTAAACAGGGTGAGCCTTATCCCACCGTCAATCTGGATGTCATCAACAATCAGCTCCAGCAGCTATCCGCCGAGCTGATTCGCGATCTTAAATCCAGGTATGTAAAACTGGCGGATATGCTGGTGCCGCTGTCCATGGCCTTGATCAGCGTGTATGATGAAGATTATCTGGGGTTCGGGGAGGAGAAAATCGAAGAACCGCCACCACGAAAAAAACGGAAAAGGAGAACCCGATGAACGAATTTTCTCCTGAAGAAACCGAAAAGCGGAAGCGGGCTGTTTTTGAAGGCATGTCTCCCCGTCGCCAGAAGCACATCTTAAAAAAGGGTTATGACCGGTGGGATCCGTTTG
>JASFGN010000516.1:0-3480 GCA_050123735.1 Desulfobacterales bacterium
TGAGCGAGCCCTATCCCCGACCCTGCAAAAATACCAACAATTGATCATTAAAAACGTCAGCCTGTTCAATATTGGAAAGATGGGCTGCCTGCGGTATCACCACCAGCTTTGAGTTTTTGATTTGGGCGTGCATGGCCTCCGAAGCCGCCACCGGTGTGCCGGGGTCATCTGCACCGACCATAATCAAAGTCCTTGCGTCCACCGCGGCGAGCCGTTCCAGGTAATTCAGACGCCGGATTGCCTCGCTGCAGCCGACATATCCGGCTACCGGCGTGGCCAAGATCTGTTGCCGAATTCGATCCACTGCGGTGCCTTTTTGCTTCAGATATTTAGGGGTAAACCAACGCTCCAGCGTCGATTCAGCCACCGCCTGCATGCCCCCGTTGATGGCGGCATCAATGCGCTCCTGCCAGACCGGCTGTGCTTCCGCGGGAATAATGGCCGCGGTATCAGCCAGAACCAGCGAATGCAGGCGGTCGGGATGATCTACAGCGACACCCTGGCCGACCATGCCCCCCATCGACAGGCCCACCCAGTTCACCTGATCGAGCCTGAATGCATCCAGCATTCCAATGGCATCAGCTACCAACTGTTCCAGCGTGTAGGCGTCCGGCGGCGCTTCAGTTTGGCCGTGACCCCGCGTATCATACCGCAAAACCTGGAAATGGGTCTCGAGCAATTCAAGCTGCGGCCACCACATCACCTGACTGCAGGCCAGTGAGTGCCCCAGCACGACCACGGGCGCATTCTTTTTGCCCGACAGTTCACAATGAATGTTGATCCCGTTGGCCTCAATGATCATGACAACCTCCTGGAGATTCTCTCATTTAAGGTTTCTTCAAATAAAACGACAGTACCATCCCGGCCAGCGAAATCACACCCGCAATCAAAAATGGCAGTGTGAATGAACCGCTTTTATCTGCCAGATAACCACCCAGGGCCGGACCCAGGGCCTGACCGACGCCAAAAAATAAGGTAATAAAACCCAATCCGGCAGGTGCCAGACGCGGGCCGACAAAGTCCCCGGCCGCTGCGGCCATAATGGTGGGGATGCTCCAGGCGGTGAGACCAAATAAAATGGCTGAAAGGTAAAAACCAACATCAACCCTGATGAGCGCATAGATGAAATAGGAAAGCCCGAGCACAAGATATGCCAAAGCGGCACCACGGCTTCTGCCAAGCACGTCTGACACTTTGCCCCAAATAACGCCGCAAAAAATACTTAAGCCACCCACCAGGGCCCATAAACCGCCTGCCCATTCCTGACTCAGGCCTATTTCCTTAACCAGATAAGCCGCAAAAAAAACCATGTAGATGATATAGGAAAGACCATAGAAAAAATACACAGCGCCCAGATACCAGACGGCGCCCTCTTTCACAACGCTTTTAATGGTGTCTTTTAAATTGGATTTTTGTGCCTTTTCAGCTGGTAAAGATGCGTTGCGGTCCGCTTCATTTTTTTCGGATCCGACCTGTTGGAGACCCTTTTCCTGCGGGTTGCTGCACACAAACTGAAAGACAATACCGGATATCAGAAGCACGGCGCCGCCCAGAATATACCACGAAAAGCGCCATCCATTGGTGCCGAAAGCCGCCAAAATTGGCGGAACCACCAGACCCGAGATGAGAGTGCCCGCTCCGATTCCGGCAGAGACGATGCCGGTTGCAAAACCTCTTTTTTTCATGCTGAACCAGGCCGAACCGAGTGCCATGGCCGGAACATAAGATGCACCATTGCCCAGGCCGGTCAGCAACCGCATCGAAAATGCAAAACCGAACGATTGCGCCAGGCCGGTCAGGATCATCGTAATTCCCATCAGCACCAGCGCTGCCGTGATAACGATGCGGGTTCCAAATTGAGCGGCTAAAAAACCACCGATGATGGCCATGGTCAGATAACCAATAAAATTGCCGGTTCCCAGCAGCCCCAGTTGGTAATAATTAAAGCCCAGTCCGTCTTTCATGGCGGGTAGAATAATCGTGTAGGACATTCTCCCGAAACCGTGGGCGGCAATGGTTGTCAGCAGCCCCATAAAGATGACCACCCAGCCGTAATGTATTTTGTCTTCTTTCATGTCGAGCTCCCTCCAGGGCAATAATGGTCTGATTGCAGAACGTTGTATTGCATTAACAGATAAGAAGTCAAAATAAATCAAATTTTATATGGTGATCTGCCAAAATAAATAGACGCTCGGGCGCCATCCAGCTTCAGATGTATCGGTTTGCGGCAACGATGGCGTTAAGTGCCCGTGATCTTCACTTTATTTTGACAATTTACCGTATTTTATTTTATGCTTGGAAGTTATGTTGAAACTAAATTACAACAAGCGCTTTTCCACCTACTTGATGACGGCTTTTGTGGTCCTTGTCAGCGTGTCCGTTGTCATTATTCTGGGAACCCTATACCGCTATTTCGGCAAAAAGGTTGAAGCAGAATTTTATGAGAAATTAAGGGCTCAAAAAGGCCAGGTAGAAATCATATTGAACAACCGCATGGCTGGTATTCAAAGCGCTTTAGATGAGCTGCGCTCTGACAACATCATTCGTGTCACCTTCATGCTGGACGACACATCCAAGCTGGAAGATCGAATCACCCAGTTCTATCCACCAACAAACGGGGTCTATCATTTTGTAAAAAAAGTGGGTGAAAAACAAATCTTGCCTGAAAAATACCCCGGGCTTGCCGCAGAAATCGTCAAATTTGCCATGGCCGCATACCCGAGCGGCAAGATCGTGCAAGATCAAGGCAAAAGCCGACTATTATGGATATTCTCAGATGCCGTCATGCATGAAACCGGTCGCATGGGCACCGCCTATGCGCTGTATGACATGGTGCAAGATCAAAAACTCATCGAGGCCATTCAGCAAGCCGGGGGTATCAGCCTGGTGGCGATTTACCCCGACCAGGCGTTTAACCTGATCTCGCAGCGGCCTGTTGTGCTTGACTCCCGAATTAGGGAAAAAATCGCCGGTCACTCCGGATTTTATCCGTACAACCAAAATCTAATTCTTTCAAGGATTGGTGGTTTTGATGATCTTTATTTTCAGTCTTCTCTGAAAAGCCTTATTCAGGAGAAACATAGAGTCACTGTTTGGATGGGTTTATTTGCCATTGTCGTGCTGGCCGTTTCAACCTTAATGGCTGTATTTTTAGCCAGAAAAATGGTGGCCCCGCTGCGTAAAATGACCGCCAAGGCCATTCAAATATCAGAAGGCCAGAAGGATTTGCTGTTTGATACCCATCGCCGAAATTATTGGGAGTTTAATCAATTATCAGAAGCGTTTAATTATATGCTGGCGAACCTGAAAAATGCCGAGGAACAGACACGCTATAAGGAACTGCTGGAAAAGGTCGATGATGCGGTCTATATTGTGGATTTGACCGGTAATATCATGGAGGCCAATGAAGCTGCTTATTCTCATTTGGGCTATACGCTCGAGGAGTTTTTTAATCTTAATTTGAATCAAATTATTCCGGAA
>JASFGN010000517.1:0-3465 GCA_050123735.1 Desulfobacterales bacterium
CTTGATTTGATCATCCTTGCGATCCCGAATGTCCTCCCTACGGTCCCGGATATCTTCACGGCGATCATACACATCTTCTCTGCGGTCGCGCACATCTTCCCAGCGGTCGCGTCTGTCTTCACGGCGATCGCGCACGTCCTCGCGGCGATCCCAGCGGTCTTCCTGCTGATCGAATTTATCCTCCCGCCGGTCCCGGCGATCTTCGGCGCGATCAAAGCGTCGTCGCGCATGCCGTCTTTCATTGCGATCCAGGTTGCCGTCATTGTTGCGATCGAAGCGTTTGAGGTATTGTTTTCGGAAAGCTGCTTTTTCATCCGCATCGATGCTGCCGTCACCATTGGTGTCGATGCGTTGCCGCAAAGACACACCCGGCTGTAAATCGGCGCTTTCATCTTCAGCCAGAATCGGATTGGGATTGAATGCAAAAGCCAGACACAGTGTCACCCCGGTAAATGCCGTTAACAGTTTTGCTCTCATTGCCATTGCCTCCGTTTGGTTATGGGCTTGCCGTTTTTTCATATGGCGGGCCTCGTCTTTACTTGGATTAAACACACCGGCTTCGAAAAAGTTTCGCCCGCTTCACATTTTTTTTTGAGATTTGCCTTAAGGCGTTACGATCATTAAAAAATTAAGTTATACCGCTTGTCATAATAATGTTCCGAAAAAAGGATGGCGGCATCAGTGTTGTAGCAAAAAAACGTTCCGCAATCGGAACGTTTTTTTGACAACCACTATAAATCCCCTGTGGGAAATCCGCTTCGTGGAATTTACCGGAAAGAAGATTTTTGTTTACGGGTCCGTGGCAATTTTTTAAAATCTGTCTGTGGATGTCCGTGTGGGTCTGTGGCTAATTAACTTTATTTTCTGTCTGTGGATGTCCGTGTGGGTCTGTGGCTAATTAAGAATCTTAGTGTGAGATAATCTCCTGGATGAGGCGGGCCAATTTTTGGGAGTCGTGTCTGACGATGCTGCCGGATGTATCGAGCAAGTCAGCTGAGTAGATTTTGCGGGTCTGCCAGAATTGTGGATTGTCCGTAAATTCGACGAATTCGGATTCCTGTTTACGATATTCCGCCAGAATTTGATCTTCCGGTTTTGTGCGGTTACAGACAACGATTTCAACCTGGCGACCGATGCCTTCTTCAAGCTTTTTTACAAAATCGATGAGGGAATAGTTATGGGTTTCGCCGTATTTGGTCATGATATTGACCACATACATAATGGTGGCCCGCGTCTCCTGGATCGCATTTTTGACCCCCGGTACAACAATGTTTGAAAGTATGCTGGTAAACAAATCACCGGGACCGATAATGATGACATCCGCAGCGTTGATGGCTTCAATGACCGGCGGATAGGCCTGTATATGGCCGCTATGGTGCGGCACAAGGTAAACATCCTTAATTTTAGAAGCTTGCCCGCCGCGGGGCACATCGATGGCGCTTTCACCGAAAATCCGCGTCCCATCGGTTAACTCCGCCACCAGGGTCGCCCTGTTGGTTGTCACCGGCAGGATAACGCCGTTAACATTTAAAATTTCGCCAAGGGCCTGGATGCCCGTGGGAAAGCTGCCGGTGTAACGTGACAGCATGGTCAGGAGCATATTGCCGGCATTATGACCCTTCAGGCGTTTATCCTTGTCAAATCGTCTGAGAAGAAGTGTTCGCGCTATTTCGCGCTGGGGCGAAAGCGCCAGCAGGCACTTCAGCACATCTCCGGGGGGCAGTATGCCGAGCTCATCCCTCAATCTACCGGTACTGCCGCCGCTGTCCACCATTGAAACAACAGCGGAGATATCAATTTCATCCAGATCTCTGAGGCCCGACAGCAGGGCATATTGTCCGCTGCCGCCCCCGATTGTGGTGACTTTTATTTTTGCCATAAGGTTAAATAATGGATATTTTAATGATTTTAAAACCGCATGGTATGCAACAACAGTTACAGGCAATATAATATACTTGGTGGCCAAAATCAAAAATATTTGTGCCGGGAAAAAATCAATTTTTGCACAAACAAATATCAAGGAGGCACGCATGCGAATCTGGACCTTCACAATTGTTTTGCTGTCAGGGCTGTGCACTGTTGCTGTGGCCGGTGTCGATTCAGACCCGGCCGAAATGATTGAAAACATGCTGGCCGGCGGGCACATTCTGATGATCCGGCATGCGCTGGCACCGGGCACCGGCGATCCGGCCAATTTTGAGATCGGCGATTGCTCCACCCAGCGCAACCTGGATGATCGCGGCCGGGATCAGGCCAGGGCTATCGGTGATTGGTTGCGCTCAAAGGGCATTACCTCGGCCAGGGTCTACTCAAGCCAGTGGTGCCGCTGCCTTGAAACAGCTAAACTCCTCCAGCTGGGACCGGTAGCGGAGCTGCCGGCATTGAATTCGTTTTACGAGCTGACCGAGAATCGAGAGCCCAATCTGAAAGCATTGAGAGAATTCATTGCGAAACAACCGCATGACGGGAAACTGATCATCATGGTAACGCACCTGGTGACGATTTCAGCCATGGCGGATGAGGCCGTGTCCTCCGGCGAAGGGGTTCTCCTGAGGCGCAATCCGGCGGAGCTTTATGAAATCGTGGGCCAATTGAATTTTGACAGATAATTGTACCGGAGGAAGCTCAGCAGAACGATGCCTTGGTAATTAGGTTATCACTTCTTTATTTTGATAGTTTTATCCCCTCATTATTCTATTGTATTGCTCTTATTGCCAAAGGTTTCCCTCGTATCCACTATATAACGATACATGCTGCAATAGATGATAGATGATCTTCGCATCCTATACGCGATCGATCCTCTGTCAATAGCGACAACCGTATCCAGATGACAAGGAGTGGGAGCATGAATACGAATGACGAAATTTTCGAAAAATATGAAGACGAAAGTGGTGAAAAATATTATTGCCCCGTGAATGCAGTAGCGGATAACCAGATTGTGTCTGAGTGGGAGCTCGACAACTGCGTTGAGGTGTCAACAGCCGGCCGCTATTCGGGACATCTCAATGTGGCCGATCGAAGCAATTCGTAAAGGTGCGCCGGACAGATACGCAACCGCAATCACCGATGTCGGCTTACCGCCAATCGACGTAGCACCAGGGGAGTCTAACAATGAACAAAGACTTGAACAGTGTGTTGAACACTATCGGAGAAGAGTACAAAGAAAGAATTCAAAAAGGTTCGCGGCATTACCTTGAAGTCAGCATCGGCAAACACGCCGAAAAGCTGGGCCATACCGAACTCAAAAATAAATATAAAGATACGTATGCGATCATTCCGCTAAAAGCGCCTCAGAAAGGAATGAAAGTTCGTATTGATGGCCGTACGTTCGTCAACTATGCCGAGCATACAACCGGTATTGCTGTGCCCGGATATCTCGCCAGGGAGGCGGGGCCATCGTTTAAGGCGTTTATTCCCAACGACAGCATGATCTGCAACTTTGCCTGATGGCGAAATTATCCGATT